>NZ_JBLXDN010000030.1:0-43710 GCF_048264025.1 Nitrincola sp. | reverse complement strand
CTCAGATGCCGGTTTGCTTTCTCTACAGATTAAGCATGGCACATTGTTAGGGGGGCGGGTCCATCTTATTTCCTACAGGGGGCGAATGTTGTGATTTGGTTCGCTCACGGAGTGAGCTCCTACAGGGTGGGGCTATTTAGGCGATGAAGGTGCGGTTTACGTAGCGGAATACGTGGGTTTTGGCTCGGCGTAGCCATTCGAAGGCGACCATTTCTCGGCTAACCAGGATGATGCCTGCCTGGCGCATACGTTCGATGGCTAGCTGTTTATTGTTGGGGTCTCGGGAGCCGATGCAGTCTTCTACGATAAATACGTTCAGGCCTGCTTCTTTCATTTCCAGTGCGGTTTGCATGACGCAGACGTGGGCTTCGGTACCGATGATCACTACCTGTGGGTAGTGCTTGTCTAACAGTGTGCTGCGACAGCCGTCATCGGCGAGGCAGGAAAAATAGTGTTTTTCCATCAAGGCATGGTCTTTTAACAGCGCTCTGATCGGTTCGACCGTTGGCCCCAGGCCCTTGGGGTACTGTTCCGATGCCAGAACAGGTACATCCATTGTATTGGCAACCTGAATCATCCAGCGACAGTTATTCAGCAGATTTTCGCCATCATGTATGGATGGCATGAGTTTTTCCTGCAGGTCCACGACCAGCAGGCGCGACAGCTTACGATCAATCAACATCTTGGCTCTCCAGTTCCCTGATCAGTTGGCGTGCCAGGTTCATGGCTTCGCTGCGGTTTGTTGGGATCACACCCTGAGGGCCTCGCTGGCACCATCCCAGGCAATATACACCGGGTTCAATTTTACCTTGATTATGGGCAAAACGCCCTCGTTCTGCATCGTAGGGAACGCCAGCAATGGCTGGGGTATAGTAACCTATAGCGGTGATTAGCGTGTCCAGTTGCAAAGAGTCCAGTGGCAAAGATTCTAATGACGAAGAGTCCAGGTTGTCCAGGCGGCTGTCACGAATTTCCAGGGCTTCCAGTTGGGTGGTGCCAATGGCCGCTACCGGTGTGGCATAAAAGTGAAACTGTATCTGTATGGCGGCGGATGCATCCGCCGGTGTTTCGGCATACTGCTGCAGTTGTTGCAGCATTTTTTTCTGCGATGGTGGCAGGTTTTGTGCCTCTATCCCGATCAGAGCATCAGAGGACACCTGCACCTCTGCCTGAGCCAGGGTGCCCAGTTCAGTCAGTTCGGGTAATGAGAAGCTGGCGTCGGCGGGGCCTCGACGGCCAAAAATGTGTATTTCGCTGATGTTACTCTTGGCTAAATGGGTTCTGACAGGTTCAGACAGTGCGCTTGCCTGATGTTCTTGCGCAGTTTTGGCCAGAACACGGGCGATATCCAGTGCCACATTACCATTGCCGATAATGCCAACCCGTTGACCGATCAGCGGCTGTACGTCTTTATGCTCAGGGTGGCTGTTGTACCAGCGAGTGAAACAGCCGGAGCCATAGACACCCGTAAGGTGTTCACCGGGAATGCCGAGCCGGCGATCTTCGCTGGCACCGGTGGCAAATACCACCCGGTCATAGTGCTGTTTTAGTTCGCTGTAGCTGATTGTACTGCCTACTTCGGTGTTGACGATCAGCTTCACATTATCGCGCGCCAGTGTACGTTCAAATTGCTCGGTTACCTTGCGAGTATGCAGGTGGTCCGGGGCAACGCCACTGACGGCCAGTCCAAATGGATGTGATAGTCGCTCGTAGATATCGATCTGCACATCTGACAACTTAAGAGCCAGTATTTCGGCCAGAAAGCAGCCCGCCGGACCGCTGCCGATAATGGCAATATTAGGCACACTTTTCTCCTTTGTCGGTTTCACGGAACCTGCATACCACGCTCGACAAAGGGAAGCTCTGCCATTTGCTCCATCCAGGCATTCACCGCCGGGAAGGCTGTTGTATCAATGCCCTGCCATTCAAAGCGAGCGGCCCAGGGGTAGATAGCAAAGTCAGCAATCGTCAGTTCATCACAAACAAACTGGCGCTTGGTCAGCTGTGTGTTCAGCACACCCCAAAGACGCTTGGCCTCATCGCTGTAGCGCTTAATGGCGTAGGGGACCTGCTCTGGCGCAAAGCGGTTAAAGTGATGTGCTTGACCGAGGAGGGGGCCGAAACCGCCCATCTGCCACATCAACCACTGCAGTACTTCATAGCGTTCAGCACCCTCGGGTGGTAGAAACTCACCGGTCTTGTCGGCCAGGTAAATCAGAATGGCACCGCTCTCAAACAGACTGATAGGTTCGCCGGAAGGGCCTTCGGGATCGACAATGGCCGGAATCTTGTTGTTGGGGCTGATGCTAAGAAAATCCTCACCGAATTGCTCGTTATTGAGAATGTCGATGGGATGAACGGAATAGTGCAGTCGACAGGCCTCCAGCATGATGGAAACTTTTTGGCCGTTCGGGGTGCCCCAGGTATATAAATCTATCATCCCACTCTCCGTAAGGTTTTTATAATCGGGCTTTTCATTACCCTGTCTACGTTATAAGCTTGAGTCAGATCAGCAGGATAATCCAACTTGTGTCGCGGAGAAAGTGTGGCTCTGACTTTATTCATCATTCTGGCGTTGTTGCTGGCGCTCCTTTCGGTCGGTTTGACCTTGCAGATTAATCGCCTGAAACACCAGTTGTCGGACTATCAACACTGGGCTGAAAGTGAGCTTGAACGGGTGAGTCGGTCTGACGCTGAAACCGGCGCGTTAAAAGCTCAGCCTTTCTTTGAACAGCTGGATAATGAGTGCCGCCGAGCTGTCAGGGAGTTTACACCCTTGACCTTGATGAAACTGGATATTCAGTTGTTGGATAGCGAACTGGACTTTTCGACTGCACTTAGACAAGCCGCTGATATTCTGGGGCATCAGCTATCTCGGCCCGGAGATCAACTGGGTCGTTGTTCCGAGCAGCAATTGGCGTTGTTGCTGCCTGTCACCAATGAGCATGCCGGTAGTTTTGCTGAGCGTTGCCATCAAGCGGTTTTAGCTGCATTTGAACCTGGGCAGATACAACTGACCCTGGGAGCTTGCACCTTTCAACCCACATCTGCGCTGAGTGGCGAAATGGCTCAACAACTGGTTACAGAAACCCTGGTTAGTGCGCTGGAGACAGCGCCTGGCACGGTAGTGTTTCACGCAGAATACAGCCACGACTTTAATCCAACTTACGCCTAATGAATACCGAGCTTCCACCTGGCAGTCAGTTTCGTGCCTGCTATTGGTTACAGGCGGCAGAAGACGCCGCTGAGGCCAGTCTGCAACACTTCCTGTCACAGCAACCTGTCGTAGAACAGACGTTATTGATTTCTGAGCGTTCGCTGGCTGGAATCGCAGCGGTTTCTGCGCGCGAGGCTCTGCAGTGGCTGGGTAGTGAAACTGATCGGGTTATTTTTGATGCCTTTTGCGGCTTTAACCCCAATGCGTTTGCACAGGTATGCGGTACTTTACGGGGTGGGGGCGAATTGATTTTACTGACACCGCCCGCCGATCAGTGGTCAGCCTATGCTGATCCTGAATATGCCGCGCTGCGTGGCAGCCGTTATCATCAGACACCGCTTGCTGGCTACTTTTTGCAGCGCTTAACTCGAGAGCTGCTGCAGGTTATGCAGCCTGGAGCGCTGGCTTGGTGTTTGCCATTACCCGATAGGTCGGCAACAACACCCTATCATCATCCCTATTTAAGCAAAGATCAGGAAGGCCTGGTGGCTTCACTGTCGGCGCATTTCCAGTCGGCCGCTTTAGCGCAAACGGTGGTTATTACCGCCGACCGCGGGCGAGGCAAGAGTGCTTCACTGGGGCTGGCATTGGCTTCGTTGTGTCAGCAGCAGGCACTGAATGTTTGTGTTTGTGCTCCTCAGCGCAGTGCCGTGGATGCACTCTTTGTCGCCTTGCAACGTCAGCTACCCGAGGGACAGTTGCAGGGCAGTGGTTTCAGTCATCCGGCATTACAAGTGCGTTTTTATCCACCTGCGGTGTTGGTGCAAAAGAGCCCAGAGGCCGATCTGATTATTGTCGATGAAGCGGCTGCCATCTCCGTCACGCTACTGAAGGCTATCTGTCAGCATTGGCCGCGGCAGTGGTTTGCTACCACGCTGCATGGCTATGAAGGCAATGGACGCGGCTTTGAACAGCGGTTTTTGCAGTATCTGACCCACAGTGGCAGACCATGGCAAGAATACCAGCTGCATACGCCGGTGCGCTGGGTTGAGCAGGATCCGTTGGAAGCGTTGAGTTATCGGTTACTGTTGTTGGATGCTGAGCCACCGGCTCTTAGTGAGGTCGCCGACTCCATGCTGGTTTACCGGACGCTGAGTGCGGTGGATCTACTCACTGATGAAGTCTTGTTACACCAGCTGTTTGGCTTGCTGATAGCGGCACATTATCGCACTACCCCCAATGACCTGCGGCAATTGCTCGACAGTCCCGACCTGCAATTGCGTGTATTGCAGCGGGGCAGGTTTCCCGTCGCGGTTGCCTTACTGGTTGAAGAGGGCCCGTTGGATGCAGAGCTGGCGCAGGGTGTCTGGGCAGGACAGCGTCGTCCGGGTGGTGATTTAATTCCGCAGACGTTGGTGGCACGTGAAGGTTGGCTGGAGGCGGCTGAGTTGCAGGGCTGGCGGGTGATGCGCATTGCCGTACATCCCGCACTTCAGTCGCAAGGGCTGGGATCGGCCTTGCTGACACAGGTACAGGCAGAGGCGCGGGAGAAACAGCTGGATTTCTGCGCCGCTGCTTTTGCTGCAACCCCCGGACTGCTACGCTTTTGGCAACACAATGCGTATGCTCCGCTGCGGATGGGCGAGCGTTGTGATGCGGTGACGGCCGGTTGGCCAGTGCTGGTGTTTCAGGCCTTATCCGACAGGGCTGAGGTCGTGTCGCACCAGGCACAGTTACGTTTTGAATCACGCTTTCTGCTGCGTCTGGCGGCAACCCCGCAGGCGTATGATACGGCATTGATATTGGCCTGCCTGACCGGATTGAGGGCTCAGCAGTCCTGTAGCCAGGATAGCTTGCAGCGTTTGCAGGGTTTTGCGCATCAGCAGCGCGGGTTTGAAGACAGTTTGCCAGAAATCAGACAGTTACTGGGTTGTCGAACAGAGTCTGCTAATATGATGAAGTATATAGCCGCCTTGCCTGACGCAGATCAGGAGTTGTTGATTGCGCGGGTGCTACGTTTGGAGTCTCCGCAACAGGCGGCTTATCGTTGCCATATTCAGGGGCAGCGATTACAGCTTCAACGTTTGCGCCATTGGGTTGCTCAGTTGCTCGCTCAGTTGCTGGAGCCTTGTTGCGATGCTGGTTAAAGGAGCGTGGTGTGTGCAGTTAATTCGGGGTTTGATTTTGATCAGCCTGATGCTTTTGTCAGGTTGTGCCGGTTTTTCGTTTACCAGTTCGGTAGAACAGCATTACCAGCGGGGATGGGTGAGTGTTGAGGATGGGCAGTTTTATTTCCGCTCTTGTCAGCGTACGGCGGTGATACCGGTTGCCGCCGTACCGAATGAACTTGAGCGCCTGTTTAATCAGCGAGGTGTTTCAGCCCCCCTGTATGTTGAATGGTTGGGTGCCTTTGCCAATGGCTCCAGTAGCCACCTACGCATTAACGAGATGCGTTATGTGTCCGCTGACCCATCGTCCTGTCAGAAAACCCTGGAGGGGATTTTACTGCGCGCCGAGGGTGTAGCGGGCTGGCAGGCTGATATCAGCGAAGATAAAATCACCGTGTTTTTGCCACAGCAGCGGCGCACGATGGTGTTTCCGATCAACTATGTCATTCGCGAAGGGGCCGACTGGCTCTGGGAAAGTGATACCGAAGGGCGTCAGCGTAAACACCGCTTGTCATTGCGGGTGCAACCCAAGGTTTGCCAGGATACTCAGAGCTGGTTTGGACTGACGGTTGAAATGCAGCTGGATGGCCGAGTGTATACAGGTTGTGCCAAGCGCGGCAATTTAGCCCGGATTGCACTGTTTAGCCGCTATCAGTTATCTGAGACTGTTACCACACGTGATGTGCGTCTGAATCTGAGTCCAGAAGGAGCGGCGGCACTCAGCGAGGATTATCTGAATAATCAAGCCGCTCTGGAGAGCAAAGGTCATTGGAAATTGCTTTCCGGTGGGCGTTTATTGGTTACTTTGGATGACCCTGACCCTCAACTGCGTCAGGAAGCCTTGTTGTTTGATATAGCCACTGATGGGGGGTTATATATGCGCGGCTTTCATCCACGCTATGGTCACAATGGGCTGCGCCTGCATCCGGCAGCGGGTCCCATGCCTTGGGAAACCGGCAGCCGCCATCGAGTGCCTTAGAGCAGATCAGTCAGTCAGGCATTTTTTCGCTTCGTTGATGCGCGCCGCCAGCCAGGTGCTGCCACCCCGATCTGGATGCATTTTCTGCATCAGTCGGCGATGGGCCTGAATAATTTCTTCACGGCTGGCTCCCGGTTCAAGGCCGAGGATGGCATAGGCTTCTTGATGGGTTAGTTCACCGGACCCTTCTGGACTTTGATCGGTAGTCGGTCCTGTATCATCCGCTCTCCAGCTGTCACCAAAGCGCTTGTCCAGATAGGTTTCCAGCAATCGGGCTGAGTCGCCATCCTGGCTACGGCAAGTCTTCAGCAACTGCATAAACTCAGATTCACTTAGGTCGCTGAGCGCACGGCCCTGCAGTTCTCCCTGGAGTACGGTGCCATCCATGACGCCACTATCATGATCCAGTGTCATTTCCAGTAAAGCGGTGGTCACGCGGGAGCTGTTACCTCCGGCACGGCTGTTCTGGCCAGTCGCGGATTTGCGCTGTTTGAACAGGCCGGCTACCGGCAGAAAGCGCAGTATCAAAGGCAAGAGTTTCTGAATGAATGGCAGTGCCAGTGCCAGCAAGGCGCCCATGATATGCAGTCGACCACTGATGCTGAGATAGACCAGCCCCAGAATCAGCATTACCAAAACCAGTTTGGCCAGAGCCATACGTTTTTGGCCATTGGGCTGGGCGCGAAACCACAGCAGCCCGATCAGGCCGATGGCTGTCAGAACAATTAAACCGAAAGGGTGCACGCGTTACTCCTATTTACCCAGTTGTTGTGTCAGACGCTTAATATGCTGACTCTGAGAAGTGGATAAATGTTCCAGTGCCTTGCGCCCGCCACTGGCATAGACAGCAACGGCAGCCAGCAGTTCACGGAGTACATCGGCGCTACGGCTGTCAAACGGGGTGTAGGCACCACCGGAGAGTTTACAAATTTGCTGAAAAACCTGACCAGCTTGGCTGTCCTGGCCTTCGTGAAAGATGAATACAGGGGTGTTGAGCATACCCAATTCGCCGGCTTTCTGGCACAGAGTGTCCGAATCTTCTTCACAGCAATCGACCACCAGGATGATGGCTCGGACCTGTTTGATGCGGGTTTCTTTTACCGCCTGGCTGAGTACCTTGCGGATCTGGGTATGGCCACCGAGACAACTGACGCCGTTCATTTGGCGTAACAGTTCGTTGGTGTCATTAATCCAGGGGGTGACGCGAAACTCACCAAAACCTCGGTAATAGCACAGCTGAACGCTGAGGCCGCCGAGGTCGCGTGTGGCAAGAAACAACTCGCTCTGCAACTGACACGCCTGATCCCAGCTAGCCTGGCGGCTGGCGGTGGCATCCAGTGCAAAGATCAGCCGACCTTCACGGGTGTGAATAGCCGGCATCTTGTTTACTTGATCTATGAATAGATCTATGGCCTGGGTGTCAGACGTTTTTTGTAGGTCTTTATTGGCCATTGGGTCTCCAGGAAAAACTCAGCGAATACGCATACCCGGCTGAGCACCGGCTTGCGGCTCCAGTATCCAGATATCCTTGCCACCAGGACCGGCCGCCAGCACCATGCCTTCAGAAACCCCAAATTTCATTTTTCTGGGTGCCAGGTTAGCGACCATGACGGTGAGTTTGCCTTCCAGCTCTTCCGGTTTATAAGCGGATTTGATTCCGGCAAACACATTGCGCGTTTCACCGCCGAGGTCCAGTGTCAGTCGCAACAGTTTATCAGCACCCTCAACAGCCTCCGCCTTGGCGATGCGCACAACACGCAGGTCTACTTTGGCGAAGTCAGGGAACTCGACGGTGTCTGCCAGCGGCTCTTTTTCCAGTTCTGTCTGCATCACAGGCTTGTTGGTGATTGCTTTGGCTTCCAGCAGATCCTGTTTCGAATCTTCAATTATTTTTTCAATCATCTCAGGATCAACTCGCTGCATCAGTGGTTTGAACTTATTGATACGGTGATTCAGCAGAGGTTGTTCAATCGCATCCCATTTAAATCCTTCAATGTTGAGAAACGCGGCAGCTTCTTCTGCCACAGAAGGTAATACCGGCGCCAGATAACTGATGATGACGCGGAACAGGTTGATGCCCTGGGTACAACACGCCAGTACGTCGGCTTCTTTGCCTTCCTGCTTGGCCAGAACCCAGGGTTCGGCGGTGTCGATATACTGATTGGCTTTGTCAGCCAGGTGCATGATTTCACGCATAGCACGGCTGTATTCGCGCGCTTCATAGGCTTTGGCGATGGTTTCACCCATGGCGACGGACTGTTGATATAGCTCCGGGTCGGCAAGTTGACTGTCGAGTTGACCGTCAAACTTCTTACTGATGAAACCGGCGCAGCGGCTGGCTATGTTGACTACTTTATTGACCAGGTCAGCATTCACGCGCATGCGGAAGTCATCCAGGCTCAGATCGATATCATCAATGCCGGAGCCTAGCTTGGCAGCAAAGTAGTAGCGCAGGTATTCCGGGCGCAGGTGCTTGAGGTAGGTTTCTGCCATAATGAAGGTGCCGCGGGATTTGGACATTTTTTGTCCATTCACCGTCAGAAAGCCGTGACAGAAAACGCCGGTCGGCGTTCTGAAACCCGCACCTTTGAGCATGGCTGGCCAGAAGAGGGTATGGAAGTAGGCAATATCCTTACCAATGAAATGGTACAGTTCAGCTGTCGACTCTGGGCCCCAGTAGCTATCAAAATTTACCTGGTTCTGTTCACACCAGTTGCGGAAGCTGGCCATATAACCGATAGGCGCGTCCAGCCAGACGTAGAAGTACTTGCCGGTTTCACCGGGTATTTCAAAGCCCCAATAGGGCGCATCACGGGAAATATCCCACTGCTGCAGACCGGATTCAAACCATTCATTCAGTTTATGCGACATCTGTTCCTGTACATGGCCATCCACCCAGGTACGCAGGAAGTCTTCAAAATCGGCCAGCTTGAAGAAGAAGTGCTCTGAATCTTTTTCGATGGGTTTGGCGCCAGAAATGGCCGAATAGGCATTTTTCAGTTCTGTCGGGCTGTAGGTAGCACCACAGGCCTCACAGGAATCACCGTATTGATCCGCCGCACCGCATTTAGGGCATTCACCCTTGATGAAACGATCTGGCAGAAACATGTTTTTTTCAGGATCGAAGGCTTGGGTAATAGTGCGGCGCGCTATATGGCCAGCATCACGCAGACGCTCATATATCAATGAGGCGTAGTAGCGGTTTTCTTCTGAATGAGTGGAGTGGTAATTATCAAAATTGACCATGAAGCCAGCAAAGTCACGCTGATGTTCTATACTCACTTTGCTGACCAGTTCTTCTGGCGTCAGGCCCATCTGGCTGGCTTTGAGCATGATCGGTGTGCCATGTGCATCGTCTGCACACACATAAATACAGGTATTTCCACGCTGTTTCTGGAATCTTACCCAGATGTCGGTCTGGATGTATTCAACCATATGACCCAGGTGGATAGGGCCATTTGCGTAGGGCAGGGCACTGGTGACGAGTATATTGCGTGAATTTGCGGTCATTTTCGGCTCAAAGCTATATTTACAATAAGGATATTGGATTTGTATATTGATTCTACGCTGTTTTTTTTGCCTAATGAACCTCAGTGACAGTGCTTTTAAGTTCAAGTGCTATTTTCAAACAAAAATTATAATCTGCGATGTGTTGTAAAAGGGTCCGGTAATGGCATCATCCAATATTGATACACAAGTGCTGTTTTGCGATTTGCGCGATGAAAAAGGCGCCGCTACGCTTCCTTTGCGTGCGGAGCAGAGCAAAGTGTTCAGTATTGATGAAGCTTTTCAGATATTATCCCTGCCGGAATCTGAGTATCATGTGATAGTAATTAAAACACATTCGCATGTAAAAGAATCGATCGAGCTGTTGCGAAAAGTGCGTAAAATGCGCCCTGGTATCGGTCGTATTCTCATCACTCATCCGATGAAACCCTTTGAAGCGGGGCATGCGGCAGAAGTAGCACACCGTTGTTTATCGCTGGAATATACTGAGCGCGCGCTGCATGAGGCGGTTGATCGCGCCATCAAAGCGGAACAGTTTCTGACCCAACCCGAGCTGCGTGATTACATCTCCTCTTTGGGGCATCTACCGTCTTTTCCCGCCATACTGGTCGATCTGGACGAAGCCTTGCGCTCTGAAACATCGGGTGTGAAAGAGATTGCCGATATCGTCCAGCGTGATCCTGGCATAGTGACCAAAATCCTTCAGTTGGTGAATTCAGCCTATTTCGGTTTGTCATCGCATAACTTTTTTACCGTTAAAGAAGCGGTCAATTTGTTGGGTTTAAGAACTATCCGTGATCTGGTGCTGACAGCACACTTGTTTGAGTCTATGCCACAAACGGCGCAGTGGCGGGGCTTCTCTTTCGATCAGTTGCAAGAGCGCTCTGTTGTGGTTAGTCAGTTGGCGTCTGATATTTGCCGGGATTCGGGTTACGACCGCAATATGCAGGCACAGGCACGACTTGCTGGGCTGCTACTGGATGTGGGTATGATTTTGCTGGCCATGGGCGATGGTCAGCAATACCATCAAGTGATGATCCGGGCACAAGAGTTAAATCAACCGCTGTACGTGGTAGAAAAAATGCTGCTGGGCGCAACCCATGCGCAGGCCGGAGCTTTCTTACTGGATCGTTGGAATCTGGCACCGGAAATGGTGCATGCCGTGCTGTTTCACCATGTGCCTGGTGCCTCCGGTGATACTGCGTTTTCGGCACTCACTGCCGTTCACTTGGCGGACTCGTTGCTGCCACCTTTATTTAATGCGATGGGGTGCAATCTGGGAGGGCGGCTATCGCGTGAATACCTGACTTCTATTGGGGTGATCGATCAACTGCCCAAATGGGAGATGGCGGCGCATGAAGTTGCCCAGGCTATGCGTAGCTGATTAAGTCGTTTTCAAGCCATTTGCCTGATAAAATCCCGCCTTTGTTGTCCGATGTATACAGAGGCTTTTTATGTCACTTCCTCAGGTCGATCCTGAACGTTATTCGCAGCTGCTGGCCGCCAAGCAGCAGCGTTTATTGCAGCAGTTTGCTGAATTTGAACTACCTGCCGTTGAAGTTTATGAGTCACCACGTGAACACTATCGCATGCGTGCCGAGTTTCGTACCTGGCATGAGGGTGATGATCTGTATTATGTAATGTTCGAGCCGGGGAACAATCGCGCGCCGGTTAAGGTGACGCATTGTCCGATGGTGTCTGAGCGTATTCATGAGGTGATGTTTGCACTTCTGGATGCGATTCGCCCGGTTAAAGAGCTACGTTACCGTTTGTTTCAGGTAGATTTCCTAAGCACCTTGTCGGGTGAGCTGCTGGTTTCTTTGTTGTATCACCGTCAAATTGGGGATGATTGGGTGGCGGCGGTAACACCCCTGCGGGAAGCCTTCAATATCGACATAGTGGGGCGTGCACGCAAATCCAAGATTATGCTGGACCGGGATTATGTGGTGGAAACCCTGCCTATCAACGGTCGGGATTATCGCTATATTCAGACGGAAAACAGCTTTACTCAGCCCAACGCCGAAGTGTGTCGGCATATGATTCACTGGGCACTGGATGTCACTGGTGACAGTGCCGGTGAGACAGATCTGGTTGAGTTTTACTGTGGTAACGGTAATTTTACCCTGCCGTTGGCGCAGAATTTTCGACGCGTAGTAGCGACAGAGATTTCTAAAACCTCGGTAAATGCAGCGAGGGATAACATCGTCAATAATGGCATCGACAATATCGATGTGCTGCGCATGCCCTCGGAAGATCTGGTCAAGGTGCTCCGCGGTGAGAAGGAAACGCGTAAAGTGGCTGGTTTGGCATTGGATACCTGCAACTTCAGTACCGTTCTGGTCGATCCACCCCGTTCAGGTCTGGATGATGATACAGTTCAGCAGGTGGTTGCCTATGAGCGGATTCTATACATATCCTGCAACCCCGATACCCTGCAGCAGAATTTGCGGGAAATTTGTAAAACCCACACAATCGAGCGCTTTGCCATGTTTGATCAGTTTCCCTATACCGATCATTTAGAATGTGGAGTATGGTTAGTTAAAAAGGGTTAAGCCCATCACCTGTGGGAGCTCGCTCCGCGAGCGAACAATCGCTCGGAGACCGAGCTCCCACAGAGATGCGTTATGATGTGTTCCTGTAGGAGCTCGCTCCGCGAGCGAATATAATCACGAACACAATCGATAATCGCCCGGAGACCGGGCTCCCACAGATGCCCGGAGACCGGGCTCCCACAGATGCCCGGAGACCGGGCTCCTACAGGTAACTTGGTAGGAATTAACGCACAAGTCAATGCACGTGCACAGGAGAAGAATATGTCAGCAGTACAACAGATGGGTGGTCGCCCAGGTCTGGACGGTGTTAAGCAGATTATTGCAGTTGCTTCGGGCAAGGGCGGGGTTGGTAAGTCGACTACTGCAGTTAATCTGGCGCTGGCGCTGGCCGCTGAAGGTTATCGCACGGGTATTCTTGATGCTGATATCTATGGTCCTAGTCAGGGTATGATGTTGGGTATCCCTTCAGGTACACGTCCCCAGGCCGATGAAGACAAGCACTTTCTACCATTAAAGGCGCACGGCATCCAAGTCATGTCGATGAGTTTTTTGGTAACCGATTCAACGCCGATGGTATGGCGTGGCCCCATGGCGGCAGGTGCTTTGCAGCAACTGCTGATGCAAACGCGTTGGGATAATCTGGATTATCTGATTGTTGATATGCCGCCAGGTACCGGCGACATTCAATTGACTTTGTCACAAAAAGTGCCAGTCACCGGTGCTGTGATAGTGACAACCCCTCAGGACATTGCCCTGCTGGATTGTAAAAAAGGCATTGAAATGTTCCGCAAGGTGGATATTCCGGTGTTAGGGGTTATTGAAAACATGAGCCTGCATATTTGCAGTAATTGTGGCCATGAAGAGGCTATTTTCGGTTCTGGTGGTGGCGAGCGTATTGCTCGGGATTATGAAACTGAACTTTTAGGACAGTTGCCGCTGCTTATTGAGATTCGTGAGCAGACGGATAGCGGTGTTCCCAGCGTAGTAGCTGACCCGGAGGGTCGTGTAGCGCAGATATACCGGGGTATTGCACAAAAAACAGTCGAATTGACGAAAAAACTTGCAGAAGCTGGGAACCAAGGTCCGTCTATCGCTGTCTTAAATGACTGATACAAGAGTTTAGTAAGAAGTTTGTTCCCCACATATTAGTATCAGGTTGTTACCGCCTCTGTAAAAAGAGGCGGTTTTTTTTTGCGTAACAGGTTAAAATAGCTGGTTGTTCAGTCACAAATAACAATGCGAGCGTGTATGGGTATTAAATCAGACCGGTGGATTCGGCAGATGGCGCAGGAGCGGCAAATGATTGAGCCGTTTGAGCCAAATCAGGTGCGACGTTCCAATAACCAACCGATCGTGTCTTATGGCACATCCAGTTATGGTTATGATGTTCGCTGTGCCGATGAATTCAAAATATTCACCAATATCAATTCCAGTATTGTCGATCCTAAACAATTTGATGATCGCAGTTTTGTCGATGTGAAGTCGGATGTTTGTATTATTCCACCCAATTCGTTTGCACTGGCGCGTACGGTTGAATATTTTCGTATTCCCCGCGAAGTCTTGACGATTTGCCTCGGTAAAAGCACTTATGCCCGTTGCGGAATTATCGTTAATGTCACGCCACTGGAGCCTGAGTGGGAAGGTCACGTGACGCTGGAGTTTTCCAACACCACGCCACTGCCCGCTCGTATTTATGCACATGAGGGCGTCGCGCAGATGCTGTTCCTGGGAGCGGATGAAGTCTGTGAAACCTCTTACAAGGACCGTGCAGGCAAGTATCAGGGCCAGACTGGCGTTGTTGTTCCGAGAACCTGAGCATAATCATTGAAGTATTATTGAGGTACTATGGTAAACGACTTTGAGCAGATTCAGGCATTCTGGAGTCAGCTGGAAAAAACACTGGATCAGTTGCTGGAAAGCCAGCATGAAAGTCATTTTGATGCTGACCGGTTACTGGAAGAGTACCGTGAGCGTTTGCAGAAAATTGATCGCAATCTGACCTTCCACTTTGAGCGCGATGACGAAGAAGGCCCGGTTGAAATGGTGTTTGGCTGTGATGGCTATCCCGAATCGATTCATTCGGTGTTGAGTCTGGTCAGTATGGCGCCGGCACTGCGGGGTATAGAGTTCAAGGCGTTTAATGAACGCTGCAATCCCGTGCCTGCTCGGGTGAATCTGGGTGATGAAATCTGTCAGATTGAAGATTACTGGTGCTCGTTGCGTTTGATCGAGGGCAAGTTACAGCTGGCGGTGTATCTGGATGATATGCCAGATATTCTGGAAATGGACCCGCGCGTAGAAGCGGTGATGATCTTTATGGACGCACTGATTGGTGAGTTTGAACTGATGACTCGCGTGTGGACCCTGGACTGGTATGAGCTACCCGTTGATCCGCTGGATTTTGGCCTGTTCCCGCTGGAAGATTTGCGTGATCGATTTGATGTGATTAAAGAACAGGTCAAGCCCTTGGGGATTACCCTTCACTGATGTGAAGGGTTTTTCTGTAGGAGCCCGCTCTGCGGGCGAACAACTCCAAATCGCCCAGAGACTGGGCTCCTACAAGGTAGGGTTCTCTATGATTGTAGGAGCCCGCTCTGCGGGCGAACAACCCTATCGCCCAGAGACTGGGCTCCTACAGGTAGGGTTCTCTGTAATTGTAGGAGCCCGCTCTGCGGGCGAACAACCCTATCGCCCAGAGACTGGGCTCCTACAGGTAGGGTTCTCTATGATTGTAGGAGCCCGCTCTGCGGGCGAACAACCCTATCGCCCAGAGACTGGGCTCCTACAGGCAGGGTTCTCTATGATTGTAGGAGCCCAGTCTCTGGGCGATGCCTTAGGGTATTAACCACTCATCTAAGGCAAACAAGTCATCGGGATTCAGGGTGCCGATGGTTTGTTTGAACTGAAACAGAGCGTTTATGTGGTCGATGCGGGCGTTTTCGTAAGCCAGGCGGGCTTCAAACAGATTTTGCTCTGCCTGGAGTACATCCACCACGTTACGTGTTCCCACATTGAACCCTTCTTCTGTTGCCCGTAAAGCGGTTTCACGAGACAGAATACTCTGCTGACGTGCTTTAACACCTTGTGAGCTGGTTTGCAGGGTGCGCAGCAATGAGCGCGTACCTTCTGTTACAGCACGAAGGGTGTCTTCACGGAGGTGTGTGGTTGCTATCTGCTCATGCTCAGCCTGGCGTTGCACTGAGTTGATGCTGCCACCTGCGTACAGTGGCAGATTCATGCGCAGGGCAACTGTGTTGTTGTCATTCCAGCCGTCACGTGTGCTGCTGCCATGAATACGGTTGTTGTTGTGTGTCAGGCCTAGGGTGACAGTGGGTAAATGTTCGCTGCGTTTGCTTTGTACATTACGTCGAGTCACTTCAAGTTGTGCTTCAGCCACTTTCAGACTGAGATTGTCCTGGCGAGCTTTTTCCAACCAAACCTGCGGATCAGCGGGCTCAACAGCGACTATTGGATAGTCTGCGTTGAGTTCAGCAACCTGGCTGTACGGCTGGCCAGCCAGACGCTCCAGTGCTTCATAGCTGTTTTGCAGATCGCCTTCAGCATCGATGCGCACAACGACAGCCAGGTCATAGGCTGCCTGGGCTTCCTGCACATCAGTAATGGCAATCAGGCCCACTTCAAACTGCGCATTGACCTGGTCCAGGCGGCGCTGTAATGCGCGTTCCTGTGCCTGGGAGTTTTCCAGAGTACTGAGCGCTCTGAGCACTTCCAGATAGGCTTCAATACTGCGTAGAATCAGGGTTTGCTGTGCCTGATCAAACTCAATGTTGGAACGCTCAGCCAATACTTCGGTACGTTTGAAGTTATAATAGCTGGCGGCATCAAAAACCGGCTGTTCCAGGCTTACGCTGTAGCCGGTAGTGTGATCTCCCCCGGAGGTATCGCTGGTGCTGGCCGTCAGGTTAGCGCTTGGCAAAAGACCAGCGCGTCCCTGAACCGGGGCTTCCAGACCTGCCATGAGTTCGGCTTCGGCCTGCTTCAGTTGTGGGTCGTTATCCAACGCCAGACGATAAAGGTCAGCCAGAGGTCCGGCAGAAGCGAAACCGGAAACTGTCAGGGCTGAGCTGATCAGGGTTGGGAGTAAAAGTCTTTTCAGCATTTTCACAGAACAGTCCTTAGATTTCATAATCGGGCTCAATCACTTTAAAGTTACGTTTACCAAAAATACTATAAATGGTGGGTATGACAAACAATGTCAGCAAGGTACCTAACATCATACCGCCGACAATAACCCAACCTATCTGGTGACGTGATTCGGCACCAGCACCAACGGCCATAGCCAGCGGCAGAGTACCGAGTACAGTTGCACCGGTGGTCATCAGAATTGGGCGCAGGCGTAGTGAAGCGGCTTCAATGATAGCCTCTTTAATATCCATGCCTTTGTCTTGCAATTGGTTGGCGAATTCGACAATTAGAATACCATGTTTGGTGACCAGACCAACAAGCGTTATCAAGCCAATCTGGCTGTAGATATTCAAGCTTCCACCCGAATAGTACAGCGCGACTAGTCCACCTGCCAGTGCCGGCGGAACCGCCAACATGATGATTAGCGGGTTTTTGAAGCTTTCGAACTGTGCGGCCAATACCAGGAAGATAAAGATCAGCGACAGGATAAATGTGACCTGCATGGTATTAGCTGATTCACGGAATTCACGCGATTGACCGGCATAGTCGAACAGCGCATCCGGTGCAACTTCGGCCAAGGCGGCTTCAAGATAGTCCAGAGCATCTCCGAGACTATAATCAGGTGCTAACATGGATTCAATTGTGACCGCTTTGAGTTTGTCAAAGTGGTTCAGTTCGCGCGGTGCTACGGTTTCTTCAACCGTAATCAGATTGCTTAATTGAATCATTTCGCCATCGGCGGAACGCACATAGACTTTTGACAGGTCATCACGTGTTTCGCGGAAGCTGTCTTCAATCTGAAGTATTACGTCATATTGTTCACCACCACGCTTGAAGCGGGTTAGGGTACGACCCGACATGTAGGTTTCCAGGCTACGGCCGACTTCAGCAACACTTAAACCGGCTTCAGCCACTTTTTCGCGGTTGAGTGTCAGTCTCAGTTCCGGCTTGTTGAGCTTAAGATCTGTGTCAACCTGCTGAAAGTTCTCATTTTCTGCAATTTTTGCCAGCATCTGATCGGTGATCACTTTCAGGTCGTCATAGTCACCAGTGGTCTTGATGACAAACTCGACCGGTCTGGAGATGAAGCTCTGACCCAGCGATGGCAGGTTGATGGCAAAGGACATATTGCCCGGTACGCCACCATAGAGTTTACCGGTGAGTTCAGCGGCAACATCCTGTTGTGAGCGGGTACGATTTTCCCAGTCATCCAGACGCACGAAGGTCAGTGAGTTGGTTTCGCTGGGGAAGCCGGTGATGGCAAAGTGGTGCGTGCGTTCAGGAACTCCTGAAATAATCGCTTCAACCTGTTTGGCATAGCGGTTCACGTACTCTACAGACGAGCCATCAGGGTTGACCGAGAAGGTCATGATGGTGCCGCGGTCTTCGATCGGTGCCAGTTCCTGCGGCAGCAGGGTGTAGAAGTAGCCTGCACCTGCCAGACTGACAAGCATCAATGCCACGGCAAAGATGCGTGCATTCAGGGTTTTTTCAAGCAACCAGTGATAGCCGTTACTCAGGCCTACCAGCCAGCCTTCGATCAGGTTGAAGATGGCGCTGTGTTTTTTCTCATGATGCAGTAACCGAGAGCAGAGCATGGGTGCCAGGGTCAGTGCAATAAAGGTAGACACTACGACGGCACCCGCCAGCGTCAGGGCAAACTCGGTAAACAGGCGTCCGGTCTGACCACTGGAAAAACTCACGGGTACGAATACCGCAACCAGCGTAGCCGTGGTGGCAACGATGGCAAAGCCTATTTCCTTACTGCCTTTGAACGCGGCCTGAATCGGATGCAGACCTTCTTCCACGTGTCTGAAAATATTTTCCAGCATAACGATGGCATCATCCACTACCAGACCTATGGCAAGAACCAGTGCCAGCAGTGTCAGGGTATTGATGGAGAAGTTCAGCAGATACATCATCGCGAATGCCCCGATCAGGGACAGCGGGATGGTGACTACTGGAATCAGCGTGGCACGCAGGTTGCGCAGGAAGAAGAAAATCACCACGACCACCAGTAGTCCGGCGATGATCAGCGTCTCGTAGACTGACTCAATTGAGCGTTCAATAAATATGGATGAGTCGTAGGCAACCTGGATCTTCATACCTTCCGGTAGGGTCGGTTCGATAGTGGCAAGCATTTCACGCACACCGGATGATACATCAAGCGGGTTGGCGGTTGACTGGCGTACTATCCCCAGGCCTTGTGCACTGACGCCGTTGAAACGGGCGTAGTTACGTGAAGCTTCGGGTGCGATGCTGACACGAGCGACATCAGATACCCGCACCAGATAATCACCATCCTGACGAATGATGATCTGTTCAAACTCTTCAGTTTCGTTTAGATCAGTTTGTGCCAGGATAGTGAATTCACGGTCCTGGCTCTCGATACGCCCAGCGGGCAGCTCGATGTTCTGAGAACGCAGCGCGGCTTCAATATCCTGCGGAATCACTTCATAAGCGGCCATTTTGTCTGGGTCCAGCCACAGACGCATAGCATAACGACGTTCACCACCCATGCGCACACTGGCTACACCGGAAACGGTTTGCAGTGGATCACGCACACGCCGTTGAGCGAAGTCGGTCACTTCCATCGGATCATGCACATCAGACGATAGTGCTATCCAGATAATTGGTTGTGCATCGGCTTCAGATTTGGCCACAATCGGTTCATCGATATCATCGGGTAACTGCCCCCTGACACGACTGACGCGATCGCGTACATCGTTGGCGGCAGCATCCGGATCGCGGTCAATACGGAAGTTGATGGTGATCTGGCTGCGTTCAGAGCGGCTGATCGAACTCATAAAGTCGATGCCTTCAATACCTGACAGCGAGTCTTCAATGATTTTTGTCACCTGTGACTCGATGATGGTAGCGCTGGCCCCGGTGTAGGTTGTATCAACCGTAACCACGGGTACATCGATATGTGGATATTCACGTAGTGTCAGGCGGTCATAAGAGATAAAACCTACCAGCAGTACCAGCAAGCTGATAACGGTTGCAAGTACGGGTCGTTTTATACTGATGTCAGAAAGAATCATGCATCCGATCCCTGGCTGTTAGTCTGAGGGAAAAGTGGAGTAACTGGCATGCCGGGACGCAGTTTGATCTGGCCTGCGGTCACGATGACATCACCAGCTTCAATTCCACTGAGTATCTGTACAATACCAAAGCGACGACTGCCGAGTGTTACTGGCACTAGACTGACTTGGTTGTTTTCATCCAGTCGCATAATAAAAAAGTCATTGTTTTCGGGGATAATGGCACTTTCAGGAACCATCAGCGCCTGGTCATCCTGTCCGGTAATAATGATGATACGAGCAAACAGTCCTGGGCGCAGTTTGCCGCTGTCATTGGGTATGCGGGCACGAATGCTCAGATTATGGCTGCTGCTGCGCGATGAAGGGGAGATGGCATAAACTTCTCCCTGGAAAGTTTCACCTGGGAGTGCATCGACCAGCACTTCTATCTGCTGCCCCACTTTAACCTGGCTGAGGTTACGTTCCGGTAGGGTGAAGTCCATTTTCATTTCTGAATAGTCAGTCACTTCAACCAGGTCTTGTCCGGCAGAGATGAAGTCGCCTGGGCTGACATGACGAAGACCAACCATGCCGTCAAATGGTGCACGAATCGTGGTTTTTGCCAGTTGTGTACGGGCGAGCTCCACTTGCGCTTCATCTACCCGCAGCTGCGCCAGTCGTGTATCACGATCTGTCTGAGAACCGACGCGACGTTCCAGCAGGTCAGCGGCTCGCTGATATTCAACCCGACTGAGGTTGGCCTGAGCCTGCACTTGCGCCAATTCGGCTTCATAGGACGCGCCATCCAGTTGTATCAGAGCCTGTCCTGCTTCGACCGCTTCACCTTCTCCGAACAGAATGTCTGAGATGCGTCCAGTGATTTCCGGACGAAGAATCACTGACTCATTGGCTCGCAGGGTGCCGACTGCATTAAGCACATGGTTTAGTGAAGAGGTTTCAACCTGATAAACCTCAGCTGGCAGCCCCTGTGATTCTTGAGCCAATAGGGGAAGTGCTGTCAGTGCCAAGCTGAAACAAAGCAGACTGGACGTAAGTGGTGAGCGTAGGTATTTCATGCATGCGGTCCCTTGTTGAAATCTTGATCAGTCTTGGATGTAGCCGGTGGTAAAATATAGTCCCATAGCAGTGCCAGTGTCTCGCGCAGTGGGGTTCGGGTGTCTTCCACTTTCATACGTAGCAGCGCGCCTTGCCAGCAATCCCATATCAGTGAGGCCAGCACATGAGGAGGTAGGTCGGTTCGAACACAACCTTCCTGCTGACAGATCTGCATATCTTCGGCTATCAGTTTAATTACCCGAGATGTCGATCGGCTTATCGCTTGCCGAAAAGCGGGTGATTCGTTACCGATTTCACCGGACAGGTTGGCAATCAGGCAGCCTATATTCTCACTGCAGCTGTCCAGTTCTTCAACCAGTAGGGCCAAAGTTTTGCGTAACTTTACAAAATGTGAGCCGCTGAGTTGGTCAAACTCCTGATTCCATCGATCAATCTCCAGTGCCTGGTAAAATTCGATGACTTCAATAGCATACTCTTCCTTGCTGTTGAAGAAGTTGTAAAAAGAGCCCTTGGAGACCTTGCAGGCCTTTAGGATGGTGCTGAGCCCAGTGCCGTGATAACCATTTTGATGAAACAGTTCTATCCCTTTTTCAAGGAGTTTCTCACGACTGTGAGTAGGGGGTCTGCCTTTGGTCATATTTTAAACCGACTGTTCTAGAAAGGTGCTAATGATATATTTACTGACCGGTCAGTTCAATATTAATGTTGCAGAAAAATACGTAAAACAGTGTGATCAGATCATCCGGTTTATTTTTTATTACTATCTTTATTCGCTTTAAGGCGTTGATCGATGGTCAGCATCAGCTCTTCGCTGCTGCCTTTAACTTCGGACAGAGTAGACATAGACAGATTCAGGCTGAATTCGGGTATATTCGACTGAAGCTGTTTACTGATTCGATTCAGCCGTTTAGCAACAGGTGGAGGGGTGTGGGTCATGGGCATGAGTAGCAGAAATTCATCTCCACCCAGGCGAAATACCTGATCCCGGCGACGGCACATGTTCAGTAGTTCGTCGGCGAAACGCTGGATTAACTTGTCTCCGGCCAGCTTGCCGTATTGGTCATTGATATGGGTAAGGCCATCAATATCGACCAGAGCAACCAGAAAATCCTGTTGGGTTTGCTGGTAGGTGCTAGCAGCATGTGTCAATGCCAGATCAAAAGTTTTGGGGCCAGGCAGACCCGTTAGTTGATCGCGTGGTTCGCTGGAGGGTTCATAATCCTTGTTTTCAGCATGATGCTGACTTAACAGCCAGGCGCTGAGGGTATCAACGGCCAGGCCCATTAACCATTCGGTGGCTTCGGTATCAACGTGTTCCGGTTGACCCCAGACGCACAGGTGTCCAACACCATTTTGCTCGGGCAGGTCGATGCGGTGTCCTATCCATAAAGCCGATGGTGTTTCGCTGAGCAGCTCATCCAGAGGGAACTCCCGGCACAGGGCTTTAATGGAAATGTGGGTTGATTCACCTTCATACAAGCCTTGAGCGGCATTGCCGATGAGCTTCTGCGAAGCCGGTGGTAGTAGCTTGCCATCCTGCCAGTGGCCAAGCACTTCCAGTGATCTGTCAGTTTTACGCTTTGCAACCAGGCAGTTTTTCCAGCCCAGTAGTGGCCCAAGTACTCTCGCGGTGTTTTGGTAGGGGTCGCCACCGGCCTGGAGGCCTGGTAATAATTTGAGCAGCAGGGTGCGTTGCAGGCGGTTACGGTCAACGATATAACCAATAATTGCGGTATGTTTTTTGGCGCTAAGGCGCTGAAAGCGATAGCCTTCCAGTTCTAGCCATTCTGAGTCCTGGTTTTGTGCCCAGGTAAGTATCGGGGAGCGCAGGGCTTCCGGCAGATCACGAAAACGTGCATTGGACCATTCGTGTACCTGATCATTGATCAGTAGCATCGGGGCGTCTGCTGTATCCAGCAGGGCGGGAATGATCTTTGTTTTCATTGGATTACCTGCGCAATTTAAATGATATGACCGCGACAGAGTTGCCGCGGTCATATGTGAATTTACTGCACCTTTACTGCAAGGCTTTCTTGATACGCGCGATGGCGTCTTCAAGTTTTTCCATGCTGGTGGCGAAGGACAGGCGCAGGTTGCCGGGGGTGCCGAAGGCGGAGCCCGGAACCAGTGCGACACCGGCTTCCAGTAACAGGAATTCGGCCAGTGCGATATCGTCTTCAATATCAGCGCGGCTATCGATCACTTGCTGAAAGCTTGGGAAGGCATAGAAGGTGCCATCGGCGGCAATACAATCAACGCCATCAATTTCGTTCAGCGCTTTGACGACAAAGTCATGACGTGCTTTGAAGGCTTTGACCATCTCGGCTACACAACCCTGTTCACCGTTCAGCGCGGCTTCGGCAGCTACCTGAGCGATGGAGTTGGGGTTCGAGGTGCTCTGCGACTGAATTTTTTTCATCGCACCAATCAGCTTGGCTGGGCCAGCGGCATAACCGATACGCCAACCGGTCATGGAGTAAGCTTTGGAGACGCCGTTGAGCACGATGGTTTGATCATAAAGTTCTGGGCAGGCGTTCAAAATGTTGCAGAACGGCTGGTCGCCAAACAGAATGTGCTCGTACATATCATCCGTAGCGATGATGATGTCCGGGTAAGGTTTGATCACTTCGCCCAGTGCTTTCAGTTCTTCCAGTGTGTAGGCCACACCCGATGGGTTGGATGGGCTATTCAATACCACAACACGGGTACGGTCGTTAATGGCGGCTTCCAGTTGTTCTGGCGTGATCTTGAAACGGTTCTGCTGAGTGGTTTCCAGGATCACCGGCTGCCCTTCGGCAACCAGTACCATATCGGGATAAGATACCCAGTAAGGTGCTGGTATAATAACTTCATCGCCTTCGTTCAACAGTGCCAGCGCCATGTTGAAAAAGCTCTGTTTACCACCGCTGGAAACCAGAATCTGGTTGGGTTGGTAATCGAGTCCATTATCGCGCTTGAATTTGGCTATAATGGCTTTTTTCAGGCCGGGGGTGCCGTCAACCGCTGTGTATTTGGTGAAGCCGTTGTTAATCGCTTCAATGGCGGCGGCTTTGATATGATCGGGGGTATCAAAGTCTGGCTCACCGGCACCTAAACCAATAATATTTTTACCGGCTGCACGCAGTTCCGCAGCACGGTTGGTCACGGCAAGAGTGGGGGATGGTTTGATGCTGTTTACACGGTTGGAAAGCTGCACGTCCAAGCTAAAACCCTCATGATTGTCTGGTGTAAATAACTAAGTTAAGCATACAGTATAGACGCGTTTCTCTAAATCCCCGAAAGGTTGAAAATGATGAAAAATTCCAGGAGTTTAATGTGAAGCAGCGTTTTAAAGTGCATTCCGGTTTCCAGCCTGCAGGGGATCAACCTGAAGCGATCAGCGCACTGGTCGATGGGATAGAGTCCGGCCTGGCTTCGCAGACCTTGTTGGGAGTAACCGGGTCGGGGAAAACCTTCACAATTGCCAACGTGATTGCGGCTGTGCAGCGCCCCACCATCATCATGGCGCACAACAAAACCCTGGCGGCACAGCTCTATGGCGAGTTCAAGGAGTTCTTCCCGGATAATGCCGTAGAGTACTTCGTTTCCTATTATGACTATTACCAGCCGGAAGCCTATGTGCCGTCATCCGATACCTTTATCGAAAAAGATGCCTCGATCAATGACCATATAGAGCAGATGCGCCTGTCAGCTACCAAAGCGCTGCTAGAGCGCGAGGATGCGATCATCGTTGCAACGGTATCGGCCATCTATGGTTTGGGTGATCCGAAATCCTATCTGTCGATGATGCTGCATCTGGACCGTGGCGATCAGGTGGACCAGCGCACCCTGTTACGCCGCTTGGCGGAACTGCAATACACCCGTAATGATGTCGAGTTGCATCGCGGTAATTACCGGGTGCGTGGCGATGTGATTGATGTGTTTCCGGCTGAATCGGAAATGGAAGCGATTCGTATCGAACTCTTCGATGAAGAGGTGGAGCAGATTAGTTATTTTGATCCTCTCACCGGTGAAGTGTTGCGCCGTGTGCCGCGCGCTACAATTTATCCCAAGACTCACTATGTAACCCCTCGCGATACGCTGGTCGAGGCGACGCAATATATTAAGGCTGAGTTGATCGAACGCCTGGCACTGCTGAAAGAGAACAATAAACTGGTAGAGGCGCAGCGTCTGGAGCAGCGCACCTTATATGACATAGAAATGATTCTGGAATTGGGTTATTGCTCCGGTATCGAGAACTACTCACGCTACTTGTCTGGGCGTGATCTGGGTATGGCACCGCCTACACTGTTTGATTACCTGCCGAACGATGCCTTGCTGGTGATAGATGAGTCGCATGTAACCGTGCCACAAATCGGGGCGATGTACCGGGGTGACCGTTCGCGTAAGGAAACTCTGGTGGAATATGGCTTCCGTCTGCCTTCAGCGCTGGATAACCGGCCACTCAAATTTGAAGAGTGGGAAGAGCTGGCGCCACAGATGATTTTCGTTTCAGCCACGCCGAGCAAGTATGAAGCGGCGAATGCGCAGCAGATCGTCGAGCAGGTGGTACGACCTACCGGCTTGATCGACCCCATGGTTGAGGTACGCCCTGCGGTTTCTCAGGTGGATGATCTGCTGGGTGAAATTCATAAAGTTACTGCGCTGAGAGAACGTGTGGTAGTGACGGTACTGACCAAACGTATGGCGGAGGATCTCACCGAGTACCTGGCTGAACACGGTGTCAGGGTACGCTACCTTCATTCTGATATAGATACGGTGGAGCGGGTGGAGATTATCCGCGATCTGCGTATAGGTGAGTTTGATGTGCTGGTGGGGATTAACCTGCTGCGAGAAGGGATCGATATGCCGGAGGTATCGCTGGTGACTATTCTGGATGCGGACAAAGAAGGTTTCCTGCGCTCAGAAACCTCGATGATCCAGACCATTGGCCGTGCCGCACGTAACGTCAATGGCCGGGCGATTCTCTATGCCGACCGGATTACGGGTTCAATGCAGCGTGCTATGGATGAAACCGAGCGACGCCGCAACAAGCAGATTGAATATAACCTGCAACATGGTATTACCCCGAAAGGTATCTTTAAGTCCGTAGCCGATATCATGGAAGGTGCGCAGGCACCGGGTTCACGTAAATCGTCACGTGGCGCACGCAAGGCGGCCGAGACGCAGGGTGAGTACCTGGTTAATGAAGCGGCTTTGTCACCTAAAGAGTTGGCTAAAGCGCTGTCCCGTCTGGAAGATCAGATGTATGAAGCGGCCCGCAATCTTGAGTTTGAAAAAGCGGCTAATTATCGCGATGAGTTGGAACGTCTTAAGCACAGTGCCAATGTACTATAAGCGGACTTTTAATATCGCCAATAGCGGCCTAAAATACGGCACAATTTTTGTTTTTGAGGCATTTTCGTGACTCTTCGAGATACTCGCTTTCTCCATGGCTTGTGGCTACTAACAGGCCTTTTTACTCTGATTTTGATGGATTTATTTTGGGTCAGGGATACAGCATGGGTAGTAGAGAACTACAGCGGTAAACGCTTCTGGGTAAATTATCTCATTACGGCTTTTGTGCTTTGGGTGTTGTTGTTTAATCTTCGAGGTTACTGGCACAGGCACCGAAAGGTTGCTATTGCCTTGCTGGTTTTTAGTGCAACTGCCTATTTTGCACAAAGTAGTTATTTCGGTGTGTACCGTAAATTTGTTACGGTTTTTGATTTCCGTTTTTTTGTTACAGACCCGGTTATGACCTTGGAGCTCTGGTGGGAGCATGGCCTTCTTGTAAAGCCCGCCGTGGTTACACTGGTTGCTTGTGGTATTTTGTTCGGCGTGATGCGCATGCGTCCGTCGCCTAGGCGTTGGCTGCGCTGGAGCCAAGGGGCCTTGGGTGTCGGGTTGTTTATGCTGGTGACTTTGAACTGGTATAGTGCCCCGCACTTTCAGTTGGCACCGGTGGCTTATGCAGGTAATTTGATCAGTGCCTTTGAATTTAACTTTAATCGCGATAATTATCCGGCAAAACCGACGCTGGTATACCGTGATATTGCACCAGCCGGTAGCCCCTCAATGGTGTTTGTTATTGGTGAATCCCTGAATGTTGATCATATGGGAGTGTATGGTTATGAACGTGATACGACACCCAACCTAAGCCGTTTATCTGCAACTCAACAAGTAGTAGCCATGCGTAATGCCGTCAGCATCGGTCCACGTACGCTGGCATCGGTGCCCTATATGTTGACCGGACTACAGGGTATCGATCCGCAGGGGCGTATCTATTCTGTACCAACACTATTCAATTATGCCAAAAGTGCTGGCTATTCAACGGCGCTAATTACAGCACAAGATTTTCAATGGCGTGATATGGATAAGTTGTTCGTTGATCAGGACATGGATCATTTCGAACAAGGCAGTGACTTCAGCCCGGATGTGAGTGTTTCAGTTGGTGCCGATGATTTGCTGGTTCTGGAAAAGGGCATTCGTCCTTGGTTGGCTGAACAGCGTGAAAGTGACCAACCCTTTATACTCGTGGTGCAGATGAGTGGTAGCCACACACCTTTCTCTCAGCAAGTACCTGAGTCGATGAAGCAGTTTGTGCCAGAAGAAAACCCAAACAGTATCAATGCCTATGACAATACCGTCTGGTATACCGATTATGTATTGAATGCATTGTTGGAATCCGTTCGTGCACTATCCCCTGATAGTTGGATGTTTTATTCCTCCGATCATGGTGAGCATGTAACCGGGAAGGGTGGTGCGTTTCATGGTGATTTTCAGGACGAGGTGACGCATAACTCTTTGCTGGTTTTTCCACCGGAATCGGCTTATGACGCAATAGCAGCTAAGGTCGATGCGCCACTGTCTCAGGCAGATGTATTTGCAACAATGCTGGCGCTGATGAAGGTGGATGCGGTCACACCAATAGATGGATTAAGTCTGTTAGCATCGATACCGGAAAATCGTTTGCGCATAGTCACTGCCTATATGAAAACACTGCACAATGATCCGCGTGCCGCCTTGGTTTTACCAGATCGCAGTATTTATGAAATCGATTTTGAGCATGGCAATGTGCGCATTCCCGGGAGTGAGATTGTGATCCCCTATACGCAGTGGGAGCTGAGTTATCGCAACTTGTTTGATCAATATTTGCTCGGTGATAGTAAGGAAGTCAATTGATGATGATCACTAAAACAACCGGGCTGAAGCGCTTTTATTATGCCACCCGGTATTCTATTAAGGGGATTAAAGCGGCTTATGTGAGTGAGCCAGCCTTTCGCTATGAAATCTGGGCCGCCGTGGTGTTGTTACCAGGCGCATTCTGGCTGGCCGAGTCGGGATTGCAGTTAGGGTTACTGATTAGTTCCCTGTTGCTGGTGTTGATTTTCGAGCTATTGAACACCGCGATAGAGGCCGTTGTTGATCGAACCGGTACAGAATTTAATACCTTGGCAGGCTTTGCCAAGGATCTGGGTTCTGCCGCTGTATTCTTTGCACTGATGATAACGCTGCTACTCTGGGGCGGCGTTGCCTGGGATAATCTGCTTGTGGCAGCCTAGTGCATCCTATCCGGCGGATTGTAGTTGTATTGTATGCAGTAATCCAAAAACTGACCCTGGGGGATTGGCCGACAGAAATAATATCCCTGAAACTGCCGGTAGCCTATTTGCTGTAAGAATTTTAGTTGCTCCAGAGTTTCTACCCCTTCGGCCATGACTTCAAAACCGAAGGCTTCTCCCAGTGACAGCACGGTGCGTACGATGGCTTCATTCTTACTATGGCTGTTGAGCATATCCTTGATGAAGGATTGGTCGACCTTTATTTGATCCAGTGGCAAGCGCTGTAAGTACTGCAGAGAGGAGTAGCCTGTACCGAAGTCATCCAGTGAAAGCTGCACATTAAGACTTGTCAGCGCTTTCATGGTTTCAACCACCCGGCTGAGATCATCTGCTAATAATGATTCAGTCAGCTCAAGCTTTAGCTGGCGTGGATTTGCTCCGCTGAGCTGCAGCGCCTGCTTGACCTGATCAATAAAGTCCTCCTGGTAAAACTGGCGTGTGCTGACATTCACCGAGAGTGAAATTCCGCGAGTAGAGGCGGATTCCTGCCAGCTTCGCAGTGTCATACAGGCGGTTTGCAGTACCCACTCACCTATCGCCAGGATGAGCCCTGAGCGCTCAGCGGTGGGTATAAAATGCAGTGGTGAGATCAGTCCTTTTTCTGGATTTATCCAACGAATTAATGCTTCAGCACCAATTACTCGGCCTTGTGCATTGGTTTGTGGCTGATAGTACAGGCAGAATTCATGGTTTTTTAATGCCTGGAGCAGCGCTGTGTGCAATTGAATATATTCTCTGGCAATCGTCGCTGCCTTGGCATCGTAGAAGGCTGTCTGGCTGCCATCTCCCTGCTTGGCCTGGTGCAAGGCTGAGTCAGCCTGTTGAACCAGTTGTGTAGCCGAAACTGGATCTGATGAGGTGGCGATGGCTATACCGACACTGGCGCTGCAAGATAACGGTTGGTTGTTGATAATAAAGGGCGAGGCCATCAGATCCATGACGCGTTCTGCCAAGCCTTCGGCTTCCAGAGCAACTGATTGAGGTTGATCGCTGAGTTGGTTAAACCAGAGTGCGAATTCGTCAGCGCTTAGACGCACCATCAAATCGGCATCTTTGAGCTTGTTGCGCATCCGGTGAGCGATCTGCAGTAACAAGTGGTCGCCGGTTTCCTGACCAAAAGAGTCGTTTACCAGCTTGAAGTTATTCAGGTCGAAACACAGCAATGCTCCAGCCGCATTAGTTTTTAGCTGCTGCTCCAAGGTTTCGGTGAGTAGCTTTCGGTTGGCTAAACCCGTTAATGGATCATGCAGGGTGAAATATTCCAGTTTGTCTTCAGCGGACTTTTGGCGGCTGAGATCAATAAAGGCTGCCACATAGTTGAGCGGTTCCTGGTTATCATTGAGTACCGGTTGTATGGTCAGATATTCAGGATATATCTTACCGTTTTTACGCTTATTCCAGATTTCACCTGCCCAATAGTGACGTGTCTTTATCTGCTGCCACATGGCTTCATAAAAGGTTAGGTCCTGGCGGCCGGATTTGAGCATGGCGGGTGTATTACCAATACACTCGTCAGCGGTGAAGCCAGTAATCTCAGTGAAAGCGCGGTTAACTTGCAAAATTCGGTTGTTAGCATCGGTAATGAACATGCCACTGGGTGTATCAAAGGCAATAGCCGCCAATTGCAGTGCTTTCTGCGACTGATCCAGGCGTTCAAGCATGGTGTTCACTTCCAGATAGAGCTTTCCGAATTCATTGTTTTCACGCGTAACGATACACTGCTGTAACTGATTTGAGTCACTGATGCGTTCAAGAAAACTGACCAGGCGCAAAATGGGTCCACTGAAGCGTTTTTCTACGGTTGCCGCTAGTATGTATGATGCCAGCATCATCAGCAGGCCTATCACCACCAGCGCCGGGGCATCGCGTTGAATGATCTGCAAAATCCGGGTTGCTTGCAACTGAATGTAGACCTGACCAAAGATACTACCCTGATAGCTGGCTGGCAGCATGAAATGCAGCCGGTCATCCCGGAGTTCTCCCTTTGCCAGTGCCGCCGACTGGTCAGCCAGATCGGCTGGAATAATTCGTTCAGCATTGTGCTGGTATTGATGTACCGGCTTTCCGTCGTGGTTATAGAGCACCATCGATTTCAGGGTGGGGAAGGAGACAAGCTTGGCTGAAATATCAGCCGCTACGGTAACATCGTTCAACAGCAGCAGGCGGGCAAAATCCTGACTCAATACCAATGCAACCGTTTCTGCCTGACTGACTGCGTGTTGTTGTTGGTTAGACATAAACCAGTAGAGAAATGAGCAATAACCGCTCAAACCGGTGATCGACACCAATAACATAATCATGACAATTAAGCGTCTGCGGATGGATCCTTTAAATCTAGGGTCTTTCATGCTCTACTTCTTAATACGGCTTATTAAAAGACGATAATTTAATCGGTTGCATCGGATTCATTAGACGGATTGGTAATTGGCAAGGCTGGATCATTGCCCCATTCTATCCATGAGCCATCGTAGACGGCTACCTTGTAACCCAGGGCTTGCATAATGACGTAATTCAAAGCCGCTTCTGCGCCACCGTCACAGTAGAGAATGATCTCCTGATCCTGAGGAAGCGCTTCATAAATGGGGGCCAGTGCAGACAGTTCGCGTATTTGATTACCTGTGTCAGAGGTTTCAAAGTTCTGGGAACAAGGAAAATTCAGTGCGGTTGGAACATGGCCAAAGCGTTTTGCTGTAGACTCCAGTCCTTGATAATGTGATTGGCTGCGACCGTCAAGGATCGGCTTTTTGTCGATGGCCAGCAGTGTTCCCAGTTTGGTTTGTAACCGGGTGTTATCCACCATCGGAATAAATTCTCTGGGTTCGGCTACAATAGTTTGTGTGCTCGTGGGTAATAAGCCATCAGGCCAGTTGCCATAACCGACATTCAGCAGGCTAACCTTTTCGTGACCAAGGGTTTCAAGCAACCAATAGAGGCGTGCAGCCCAGGTGAAGCTGCCGTCATCCATGGCGACTACATGGGTATGGTGGTCTATGCCTGCCTGGCTGAAGAGTTCACGCAGATAATCCAGTCGCGGCATGTTGAAATTTTCGTCAAACAACATCATGTAGTGGATGTTGACGGCTGATGTAATATGCCCTTGCTCAAACTGTTCGGCCTCACGCATGTCAATGATGCGTAGATTTTCGTCAGCCAGGTTTTGCTGTAGCCATTCAGCTGAAACAATGGGAGGGGATTCTGCCAGAACAGAGGTAACAGGGAGCAGGCACAACAGAAGGATTAGTGCACTGATTGGTAACCTGCAACGTAACAACATGACTGCATTCATGGTATCCCCAGAGTTTCAGATATGGCAGGGCCGTTTGCACACAAAATACGAAGGTGCGCACTTTCACAGGGATACTAGGGTGTATAGCGTTTACAGGTATTGATCCAGAACAAGCGTTGAGTGCTTTGGCTTGTAAACCCAAGCGAGTATTTTTGTTATATAGCGCTTGCCCCCTACTACCGGGGCTGGCAAAGTGGATGACTTGAACACAGGTCTTAAGGATAAAGCGTTGGCATTTCGATTTCGTCATTCTATTCGGATTGTACCCGGCGTTCGCCTGAAAAGCGGTAAACGGGGCATCAATCTTGCTGATACGGTAAGAGCTCAGGCTCTCTATGATCATGATCAGGCCATGTATGGCAATATTAATATGCCCAGTGCTGGCCTGACCTATCGTACAAGGTTTGATAATTCCAGAGCACATCAGCACCGTGCATTTCAGCAGAAACAGCAGCAGAAACAGCGGGAGCTGCTCTATGCTGCTGAAAATGAACAGTCAAAAAAATCTGGCATTGATCCGAAACAACTAAGTGTCTCTTTAGGTGATCAGGGACGGCTGCAGCTGTCACTGCCGGATGGTCGTCAATTGACCGATGAACAAATGATATCCCTGTGGGATTCCCATCCGCAGTTACTGCGGGGCTGGCTGGACGAGCAGGCTGCGCTGGTCAATGGTGATATTGCTGATTATATCGATCTATATCAGGAAGTCCCTGCGCTTGACACCAAAGTACCTTGTTATTTGCCTGCACCTTTTGCAGATCCTGAACCGTTACGTCCGGATCTACTAAAACTGCCAGCTGAACCCATCTATCCGCAGCCACCCGCTGTGCGCTTTTGGCATCGTCTGGTTCCAGGGCGGCAGCAACAATTGGTTCGGGCTCATCAGCAGGCCGTTCATGAGTGGCAGACAGCCAAGCTGCGCTGGAAAGCTGAAACACATCAGGCCAGGTCTGCGGCTGATCGTGCCAGGCAGCGCTATAAAGCCTATACCTCAGTATGGAAGGCTCGTAAAGCCGCGCATGACGCCGAGCAGTCTGTGTATGCCGAGCAGTTTGTGACCCTGTTAATGACTGATGAAGGTCTGATGACGGAGGTACTGATTGCTGAGCTTGAACAGTTGGACTGGCCTTGTGAAACGCTGGTAGATTTTCAGCTTGATCTGGATAATAAGCAGATATGGCTAGATCTGAAACTTCCTGCTCTGGATGCTATTCCTCTGCAGAGTGCGCAACTTGCCAGTGGAGGCCAGAGTCTGCAGCTGAAAGCAAAATCGGAAGCTCAGCGACACCGGGAGTATGCCCGTTATGCCCATGGTACCTTATTCAGATTGGTTGGCGTATTGCTGGCTAGTTTACCGGCGATTGATGAGATTACCGCCTCCGGGTATACCCAGCGGGTCAATCCGGAAACAGGTTTTGAGCAGGATGAGTATCTGCTGTCAGTACGTGTTCCACGGCAAGGTTTTTTGGAGTTGAATTTTGCAGCACTGGATCAGCTCGATCCGCTTGTGGTTCTGGCTCAGTTTATCATGCGTCGTGATATGGATTCTGCATGCCACTTCCGTGCCATAAAGCCATTTGAACCCTTTGAACCGGGTAAAGATTAATTTATTACTCAGTTTAAGTGTGTTTATTTAGTTTTTTTAATTGTTAAAGGCATATGTAAAGTAATGGTATAGGGTCTATGGTCGCTATATTATAATACTGTGTCGTTTTCGAAGTTGTAATTACATTGGGTAGACCATTTAATGAAGCGTGTTTAATTAAATGGGGTTGTCTTAATGAATTATCTAATCGGAAAAAAAATAGCAAAGACGCTTTCTGTGGCTTGTGTATTTGCTTTTTGTGGAACTGCAGTAGCTGAAACTACCTTGCGTTTTCATAGCGGTCTGGCTCAAAGCCGTCCTGAAGCAGCGCATATTGATGAGTTTGCTCGTCTGGTCAGTGAAAAGTCTAATGGCGAGCTCAAGGTTGAGGTTTATCATGGCGGTGGGTTAGGCCTTAAAGAAGCCGATATACTACGTACTTTGCAACGTGGCATGGTCGATATGGCGCTAATGTATGGTGAATACTATACACGTGACGCCCCAGCGCTTTCGACAGTTTATGCTCAGGGTGCTATTACCCAATCTGAGCAACACCTTGAAATCCTGCCGGTGATTACTGAGCTTTATAATGAAGGCTATAAAAAATGGGGCATCACCACTATTGGTGGAGTAGTTGCGCCTATTTTTGATGTCGGTTTGCATTGTAAAGAGCCGATTAATTCCCTGGAAGGTCTTCAAGGGAAAAAAGTTCGCGTATGGTCTCGTCACCTGGTAGATACCTTTGAAGAGCTGGGCATTGCTGCACAGGTTATCCCTCAGAATGATATGTATATGGCACTTCAGACGGGTGTAGTCGACTGTGCTTATTATTTATCAACGGTCGCAAAAACCGTTTCATTGCATGAAGTGACAGAGTATGAGGCTTACCTGCATCCTTGGGCGGCTTCACCCTGGCAGTTTGGTATCAGTGATGTAAGCCTGGCGAAACTAACCGATACACAGCAGGCAGCATTGCGGGAAGCCGCTATGGAAGTATGGGATATCACCCGTGAACTGTCTGTCGATCCAGAGCGTGAAAGCTTGGCAAGGGAAGAGCGTGCTGAGTTGGGTATCACCCTTCTGGAGCCTTTTTCAGATGAAGATGTGGAAACCTTCGTAAATGCGGCCTGGAAGGTATGGCAGTCAATGGCAGAAAATGCTGGAGACGATGGCGTCAGATACTATGAGACGGTAACCAGCCACCTTTCTAACTAACGTAAATGAATTTATATAGCCCCTGGGTCTTGGCCTAGGGGCTTATAGGTGTTGTAAATGAATTTTTATAAAACAATTATTGATAGAGTGGCACATTATTGCTTTTTGCTAGGCGTTATTAGTGGCATGGCTATGACGTTGCTGATATTTGTCAGTACGTTAATGCGTTATATTGGTGGTAAGCCGGTACGATTTTCTGATGAATTAGCTGGATTGCTATTTATCTCATTGGCATTCTTTTGCTTGCCGCATATCCTGAATAAAGGCAGGCATATACGTATTGAAATTTTGCTGCAAATTTTACCTAAGAAATTAGTTATGATTGCTGATTTTTTTGCCACGGTTGCGTTAGTTTTGTTTTGTGCAATTTTTCTTTATGAATCTTATGATTTTATGAACTTCTCTAAAGAGATTAGTTCAACAACAGATATTAGCGGTATTCTTTTGTGGCCTTGGATGGCCATTATGCCTTTCTCTATGGTTTTATGCATTTTAGTGCAGTTTCGGCATGGTTTTAAGCAGCCGGCTCTTCAAAGACATGATAACGAGGATGTGTATTTATGAGCTGGGTACTATTGAGTGGAAGTTTATTTGTTTTGTTGTCAACGGGAGCCGTGTTAGGGGCTGCGCTAGGTCTTACCGGTATGATTTTGCTGCATTTCCAGGCTAATGGTGCAACGCCATTGGCAATAACGGCTACCTGGAACCTATTGACCGATTTCACATTAAGTGCAGTGCCACTGTTTATTTTTCTGGGCGAGATTTTATTAGCCAGCGGTGTTTCCAAGCGTGTATACAATGGCCTGACACCCTTGTTCAAACGAGTTCCGGGCCAGTTGCTGCACACTAATATAGCTGTTTGCACTATATTTGGAGCTGTCAGTGGTTCGAGTACCTCTACGGCGGCGGCTATTGGTTCGGTAGGTTATCCAGAACTTAAGCGGCGAGGCTACAATCCCAGCATTGTTGTGGGAACCCTGGCGGCCGGAGGAACGCTGGGTCTGTTGATACCACCTAGTCTTGCATTGATTATTTATGGAGCGACACAAAGCGTATCCATTGGACAGCTGTTTCTTGCCGGGATGATCCCAGGCCTGTTGATTGCTTTCAGCTTTTCAGTATGGATCATGATACGTTCCAAAATAGGAGAGCCTGTTACACCCACGGCGATGGATCGTATGGATTGGGGTGAGGTGCGCCGTGGCATTCTGCAGATTTGGCCTTTGCCCATCCTGATATTTTTTGTGCTGGGGACGATCTATCTGGGGATTGCAACGCCGACAGAGTCGGCTGCGCTGGGTGTTATGGCAAGCATTCTGATTGGCTTTACCTGGGGGGATCTTAACCTTAGACGGCTTTGGATCGCCTTCCAGCGTGCTTCATTTATGTTTGCTGCAATCGGTATGATTCTTGTAGGTACAGTGATCCTGTCTCAGGCTGTCAGTATCCTGGGTATTCCCAGAGCCGCTGTGGATGCCATAGGTGGTTTTGGCTTGGGCCCCTACGGTGTGCTCTTTATGATCGTGATTGTCTATATCGTGCTGGGGTGCTTTTTCGATGGTATTTCACTGTTGTTAATGACCTTACCAATCACCTTTCCGATGATTACCAGCCTTGGTTTTGATCCTATCTGGTTTGGCATTATTGTTACGTTGCTGATTGAAATAGGTATGATCACACCACCGGTTGGGTTGAATCTGTTTGTATTGTCATCTATATCGAATAATGATGTCACTATTACAGATGCTGCCAAAGCGTCATTACCCTATTGGTTGATACTGTTGGGTTCGGTGCTGGTGTTCACCCTCTATCCTGACATTATTCTCTGGATTACCCGCCTATAACCTACACTTGGAACGCATCAAAAAGGGAGCCTGGGCTCCCTTTTTTTATTGAGTCATATACCTGGGCAGCCAGAGGGCTATGTCCGGCCATATACTGATGATGACTGCCGCAATACACATCAAAATAAAGAAGGGGAAAGCGGCCAGGGCAACCCGGCTGATGCTTTCCCCAGTCAGGCTTTGTAGCACAAACAGGTTGAATCCTACTGGTGGTGTGATTTGTCCCAACTCAATCATGATGATGAGAAAAATACCAAACCAGATAGGGTCAAACCCAGCCATGATGACAATGGGTAAAGTAATGGGCAGACTCATCACAGTGATGGAAATACCATCGAGGAACAGACCCAGCACAATGTAAAACACGGCAAGTGCAACCAGCAGCATTAAGGGGCTGAAATTCTGACCGGCAATCCAGGCCGCCAACTCTCTGGGCAGGTGCAGATAACCCATAGCTGTGGATAGCAGCATGGCGGTTACCAGCAAACTACACACCATAATAGTCGTAATGAGAGTCCCTTTGAGGGCTTCAATCAGCAGGCTAATGTTGAGTTGCCTTTCTAATGACAAGAGTACCAGTGTCGCAGCGACACCTACAGCAGCGGCTTCAGAGGGAGTTGCAATGCCGGTGTAGATTGACCCGATAACAATGCATATCAATACCAGAATAGGAGATAAGAGTACCAGCGACTGCCATATAGTCTGTCCTGGTATTTCCTGTTTTGGTGCCAGGTGGGGAGACAACACTGATCTGGCGATAATATACAGCGCATAGAGTACCGCAATAAGTAATCCGGGGATGACGCCTGCCATGAACAATTGGCTAATCGACACCTCGGCCTGTACACCGTAAACAATCATTACGATAGAAGGAGGGATCAGCAATCCCAGGCTGCCGGCACCGGCGAGTGAACCTATCGACAGATTGCGGTCGTAACCGCGCGCCTTGAGTTCTTGTGTGGTGATCTTTCCTATCGTAGCGGTTGTCGCGGCACTGGAGCCACTGACGGCTGCAAATAGTGTACACCCCAACACATTGGTGTGAAGTATTCCACCAGGCAAATGGCTGGTAAGCGGCACCAGGCCTTTAAAAAGACGTTCAGAGAGATTGGATCTAAATATCAACTCTCCCATCAGAATAAACAGAGGAATTGCTGATAGTTCCCAGCTGTTGCTGGCGCGATAGAGGATTCTTGAAAAAATCAGACCTATTCTGTCAGGCTGAAAATCGCCCAAGAGTAACAATGAGGCGATTGAAACCGCCAGCATTGATGCAAAGATCCATGTGCCCATGGATAAGAAAAATATTAGAAATGCCGCTACACCAATAGCAACCCAGAAAATATCCATACGAATGCCTATTCAAGTTCAGCTTATTGCTTTTCAGAAAGGTAGTTTGTGCGAAGTACCAGTATTTTTAATGATCGAATTAACAGCGTTAATCCAACCAGCCACATGCCGATCAGAACAGCACCTTCTGGAATCCATATTGGCGTTTCTGCCATGGTATCGCTGATGATTCCGCGACTATAGCTACGCTGAACATTTTTGAACCAGAAGATAGATATCCATAAAAAACAGCCTGCTGTTATCAGACTGCTGAATAGCTCCAGTGGCCAATGATATTTGCTTGGGAAACGATCCAGAATCAGGGAGACTCGAATGAGTCCCCCCTTTTCCAGTACGTAAGGAAGCCCTAGAAATGTCATGACTGCTACAGCGTATCCAATATACTCATCCAGAATAAATGTAGACTTTCCTAACATTCTTAATATGATCTCAATGAGTATATGAGCAAGCATATAAATGATTAGAATGATGGAAATGGTAGCACCAATTCTGTTAAGTATTTTTGATAAGCTTTCAAAGAGTCGTAACAAGAGCATTATTCACCTCGGAATTGACTCATAATCGTTACGCCGTTTTCGCCAGTAGTTTCAAGCCAGTTTTCAACCACGCTTGAAGCCGCTTCTGACAGAGCTCCAAATAATTCTTCGGAAACCGGATCATTGATGGTTATGTTATGCTCACTCAGCGTTTTATAGTTTTCTTCTGTACGATTTTTAACCGCTTTCCAATTATGCTCATCAGTTAATTTTGCGGCTTCCATAATGGCTGCCTGCTGCGCTTCATTTAAACTATCAAACGCGGCTTTGTTCATGTGAACCATGTTCAATGGAATCGCATATTGAATGGCTGCAAAGTGATCCTGATGTTCCCAGAAGCTCCCGCTTGCGCCGGCTTCCGCTGATGTCAACACAGCCGAAATACCGCCTGTTGCCAGTTGCGGTACGACATCACCCCATGACAAGCTGACAGGCGCTGCGCCGATATTACGAAAGGTTTCTGTACCATTACGGTCGAATGTTCTGATTCTCAGGTTTTGCAGGTCATCTTGACTATTAATGGCTGTTTTTGACCAGACCCCGCTAGGCGGCCAGGGGGATGCATACAGCAGGATTTGGTCATTATCTTCAAAGACTTCTTCATAGAAGGGTTTGGCGATTTCGTAGAGACGATGAGCGTCATTTATATCATCGACAATGAATGGCAGTGAAGAGAGCAGGAAAATAGGATCAATACCACTCATTGTTCCAGATAGCGTGTCTGCAATTTCAACCGCTCCGTCTGCAACAGCATAGAAATGATCACCGGAGTTGAATCCCAGAGCACCCCCGGTATGTAAAGTGATATTAATACCACCTTCGGTTAATTCAGTTACTCTATCAATAAAATAGGCATCGCCCTCTGCATGAATAGAGCTGGCGTTATATTCATTAGAAAAATCCATGCTGATATTTTCAGCGAATGCCTGGATTGAAAAAACGCTTGCTCCGATAATCATTGAAGTTAATAATTTATGGCTTAATCGAAAGCCTTTGGTCGTAATAGCGTTGCTTGTCATGCTTTAGTCCTAATGTTGGTGAATACCTTTTCAGACTATATTGAGTTAAAAATTTAATTAACACGAATGCGACATATGTCTGCCAGTAAGCGACAAGTAATTCAATGATCCTGGTATATTGGAGACTTGTTGTTAATCCTGAACAAGTGGTTAGGATTTTAAATTTTTACTTGTATGGATATATAGCCCTTAAATTATAAGGGCTATTATGTAAGCTTTTCTTGGATGGCTTAATTCATATTATCTTAAAGCTGTTTGTTTAGTTTTTTCTTATATATGAGGGGTATAAAACTCATCACTTGCAGTGCAATAAGTCCGGCAAAAGCTATGCGAAGTGAACCAGGTACTGATGCGCCGTTTTGCTGCAGTAGATCCAGCGCAATCCCCAATCCCCACTGGACGATAAAGGCACCAGCGAAGGCCATCAAATTGATGGCTGTACTGACACGACCAAAGGCTGACTTAGGGAAGTTAGCGGCTGTGGCAATGTAGGTTTGTGCATTTACTGAGGATAAAACTCCCAGTAGGAACCAAAAGAGCAGTATTGGCCCCCAACCAGACAGGATCAATCCCTGTACCAGCAACATTATACCGTAGCCGACTTGCATAAAATTAAGTGGCGTGACACCCCGCTGGCTAAGTCTCGTGCCAAACAGACCCACGGAGAGTTGGCCTGTCAGCATACCGAGGTTGAGAATCATCAAGTAACTGGCAGCCTGGTTCAAGGGTAAGCCATTTACATTCATGAGCCAGGGGACGGCCCAGAGACTTTGCATCGCCATAAACCCCCCTGTAAAAAAGGTGGCAGACCCGGCGAAGCGAAGAAAATCTGGTGCAATAAAAATTCCGGCTACAGATTTCAGTGTTGAACCCAGGGACTCGTGAGAGGTTTGCTTTATATCCCCGGGTAGTACAAAAAACACTAATGCGGACAGGGCGGCGGCAAGACTGGCGATCACCCAGAAAACGCCCCGCCAGCCGAGAAAGGGGAGCATTGCTTCCATTGGGGTGCTCGCGGTTAAGGCGCCCAAGGCACCAGCGGCCATGATAAACCCGGTCATTGAGCTTTGACGCTCAGCTGGATACCACATGGCGAAACCTTTCAGGCCTGCCATCAAACAGGCTGAAACGCCCAAGCCTATAAGACCACGTGCCAAGGTTAGCTGTCCTAGCGAGTCGCCCATGGCAAAGGCTGCAGAGCCCACAGCCGCCAGCAACAACAAGCTACCCAGTACACGCTTGGGGCCGTAACGATCCAGGGCAATGCCCAGCGGGATTTGTGCCACCCCAAAGGTTAAGAAATACACACTCGTTAGTAAGCCAAGGTCGGCGGCAGATAGGGCCAGGTCCTGAGTCAGATCGGGTGAAATGACAGCATTCACTGTACGCAGCAGATAGGATAGGTAATAACCGAGAGCAAAGGGCAGAAAAATGACTACCCAGGTTGCCGGACGTTGGCTTAACGACATGATTTAAATCCTGAAAATAGATACAGACATTCTACCTATCAGCAAAGGTGTTGGCTGGTAAGCTGAACAAAAAGGCGTAACATAACCGATTTTAGCACTAGCAGGCCATCATAAAGAGGATAAATAAAGTTGATACATGTTGGCCAAAGCAGTTATATCAGGCTGACATAGGCCATTATTTATTGCCGTTACTTATAGATGCGTTAATCTGAGATTCATTATGATGATAAATTTGCTGAAATACCTATTGCTACCTCCAGCGTTACAGGCATTAACTGTGCTGTTTGGATTGCTATTGATCGGGTTGGGGCGGCGTTTTCTGGGTGGCTTGTTAGTGTTTTTTGCGGGCTTGTCACTCTGGTTGCTGGGGTTGCCCGTTATCAGTTACTCACTACAGCAATCGCTGGAGCACTTTCCACCGGTCAGTATGGAAGCGGTGAGCTCCGCTGAGGTGATTGTTGTGTTGGGAGGCGGGCGTGCTTTTGATGGTGCTGAGTACGGTTGGCCGGATGCTCCCAGTGAGCAAACCATCAGTCGGCTGGCTTACTCGGCATTCCTGCAGCGGCAGAGTGGCTTACCTATTCTGCTCACGGGAGGGCGAGTTTATGGTGAAGAATACAGTGAAGCCGAACTGATGCAGTGGCTGCTTAAATCGGGCTTTGATCTGAGTGCCGATTGGGTTGAAGATCGTAGCCGCAACACCTATGAGAATGCCGCTTACTCAGCTGAAATGCTTCGACAGGCCGGCTTGTCGCAGGTTGTTCTGGTCAGTCAGGCCTGGCATTTGAACCGGGCTGTGCCGGTATTTGAAGCACAGGGTTTACAGGTACTGCCCGCGCCTATCCAATTTGCTACTCCGCCACCTGAGGGGTTAGTCAGCTGGCTACCAACGTCCTACCATTTTCGACAAAGCTCTCAAGCCTTGCATGAATGGTTAGGCTTGTTTGTATATCGACTGATGAAACACATCTAACTCGATCAAATCCTGGAATTCGCTGCGTTATAACGGCCAGTATAAGGCTAAAGGGGGCGGCGACTAAGAAAACGACTCTGTGCTATTCTCAAACAAGGGTTGGTGAATGATTACCAGGCTTGTGTAGTCAGATGCAAATAACAACAAAAGGAACATTATAATGGGTAGAGAAGTCGTTGTTTTAAGTGCCGTACGTTCAGCCATTGGTGCCTTTGGGGGCGGATTGAGTTCCATAGAGCCGCATGAGCTTGCCGGTAAAGTGATGAAAGAGGCCGTGAGTCGTTCACAGGTAAATACGGACCTGATTAACTATGTCACAGTGGGTAATTGCATACCCACGGACGCACGCTTTGCCTATGTGGCACGCGTCGCCTCTATCCAGGCTGGCCTGCCGATGGAATCTGTCGCCATGGCAGTCAACCGCTTGTGTAGTTCAGGACTACAAGCAATAGTGACCACCGCGCAGAATATTCTGTTGGGCGATTGTGATTACGGTATCGGTGGCGGTGTTGAGGTGATGTCTCGTTCAGGGTACCTGTCTCCAGCGATGCGCTCGGGGGCACGCATGGGTGACACCAGTATGATTGATATGATGGTCGCGACGCTGAATGATCCTTTTGGTGTCGGACATATGGGGATTACCGCCGAGAATCTGGCTGAAAAATGGGGTATCAGCCGCGAGGAGCAGGATGCATTTGCGGTAGAATCACACGCTCGTGCGGCACGCGCCATTGAAGAAGGACGGTTTAAGTCTCAAATCGTACCGATCACCTTTGAAACCCGCAAAGGGACCGTGGTGATTGACACCGATGAGCATGTAAAACCAGGCACTACGCTTGAGAGCTTGGGCAAAATGCGTCCTGCCTTCAAAAAAGATGGAACAGTAACTGCGGGCAATGCCTCCGGTATTAATGATGGCGCTGCCTTTATGGTGCTGGCTTCTGCCGACGCGGCCGCCAGTGCCGGACATAAGCCGATTGCACGCATTGTTTCTTACGCTGTAGCCGGCGTACCTAACGATATCATGGGTGAAGGCCCGATACCTGCATCACGTCTGGCACTGAAGAAGGCTGGTTTGTCTCTGGACGATATGGATGTCATTGAGTCCAATGAAGCCTTTGCCGCGCAGGCTTTGGCTGTTGCCAAGGGTTTGGGCTTAGATATGCAGAAAACCAATCCAAATGGTGGTGCAATTGCGTTGGGGCATCCGGTGGGTTGCTCCGGGGCGTTTATTGCTACCAAGGCGCTTTACGAGCTTGAGCGAACTGGTGGGCGTTATGCACTTGTCACTATGTGTATTGGCGGTGGCCAAGGAATCGCGACCATTTTTGAACGTCTGTAAATATTAGGTCGGTGCCAAACCTTCTCTCTTGACCTAAATAGGTGCAAAAAGAGAGAGGGTTTACGCCGAAAGCGCAGATTCCTGGTGTGTCTATTTTTATGTGTTTGTAAAATGAAACAGCCGCTTGATTGTCGTCGTAAGCGTCTTTTTTATTTAAGAATTATGGTTTGTTTTGAAGTCTAATAGAGCGACTGGTGTCGATTGATATTTAAAATTTCGTTGATGATGGGTATAAAAAAATATAGTATATATAGATAATTTTAATTTAAATATCATATAGTTTTCCTATACTCAGGTGTCATCCGGAACTTGGGTATGAAGCAGCCCAAATAAATACTTTTATATTTACTATAATCTCTATTATGTCTAGGTTTAATTAATCTAGATGCCGTGCAGACGCGCTGAACTGATGTTTATAGCATGAATAGGTAGTTACTGGTCATTGGCCGTATTATCCAGCGTGGTGAATCAAGGTGTCTATTTCTCTCAAAGTAACCACAGCAATGCTCTTTATGGCCTTGGTTTTGGGCCTAACCGTCGTTGGTTTACAGCGCTATTTGGTGAACACCGAGTTTCAATTTCTGGAGCAGGAGTTTGCTAAGCTTAACATTGACCGGATTATCAATCGATTTTCGCTGGAGCTTAATAGTATCGATGCGACCGTTTACGACTGGTCTGCCTGGGACGACACCTACACCTTTGCCCAAGACCGTAATGCGGGTTATGTTGAAGCAAATTTGTACCCGAATACCTTTCTCAATTTTGGTACCAATATTGTACTTTTCGTTGACCTGCAGGGGTAATCGTTCATTCTAGGACGTTATAGACTTACTTCACATCCTTAAGTGGTCTGAGAAGACCTGGTGATACCTTAT
>NZ_JBLXDN010000029.1:0-43796 GCF_048264025.1 Nitrincola sp. | reverse complement strand
GGTTCTACTGGTGATCGTACTTTAATACCTTCGGGTTGTACTGCCGATTATTGCGTTCCTCCTGAGGTCCCTAACCATTGCCCTGATTCCGGTACTTTTGCTGGTTATATCAGTGCAGCATCTGCTGTTGGCACTAGCGCATCTTTAAATGGTTGTTCTGTTACACCCAATTACGTTGATGTTGAATGTAAATCGGATGCGTATGAAACGTTCCCTGATGGTTCTATATGTCGTCAAATACAGGGTTATCAATATACTGGTGATCTATCTCAATCCGGTGATGTTGAAATTAATCCTGATGATGTAACTGAAACTGATCCTCTGGAACCTGCTGGAGTTCGTCCTTCCACTTCTAATACAGATATTTTTCAAGATTCTGAAACACTTCCTGATGGTACTCAGGTCGACACAAAAACAACTACTACAACTGAAAATCGTGGCTCTGGTCATGTTGCTGAAGAGACAACAACAACTAAAACTCACAAGTTTTCGAATGGTATTACGTATACTGAAGTTACTATAGAAACAACTGTAACCGCACCTGATGGCTCTAAAACTGTCACAACTGAAATAAACACAACTTATACCGCAAATCCTGTTACAACTGTAAATATTACTAAACCGCTTGGTCCTGTCCATGAAACCAGTTCAAATCCTGTCAGCTCGTCTACGACTGTAACAAAAACCGAAACATATGATTCTGATGGTAACCAAACTGGCAGTAGTACAACGGCCAGCGGCTCTGGTGATGGTTTGGGTGAAGATGATGGAGAAGGTTCTGAATATTGTGATGAAAATCCAGATGCTCCTTCATGTATTGAATGGGCTCCTGAAGGTGAAGGGGGTAGTTTTGATATGGAAGGCTATGATGCTGAAATAGCTGAAGCAAAGCAAAATCTAACCGATCTTATAACTGATATTAAAGCAGAAATATCAGAACAATTTTATTTTGATGCTAATGGCTCTTCTTTGTCATGTGTTGCTTTCGTGAATTTTAATGGTATGTCAAAGCAATTTTGTTTATCTGATTATGCAAATCCACTGAGTAAAATTGCTCAGGCTATTTTATTGATTGCGTTAATTATCGCTTTAGTAGTTATTTTGAAATAATGAGGTGATACATGATTGAATTTTTTAATGCTGTATACGAATGGCTTAACAGTGGTATTTATGGATTTTTTACTGAACTATCAGCCTATTTTATAAAGCAGTCAGTTTTAGGTTATTTTCAGTTTTTATATGTCATGATCCCGTTTGCATGGGGTATTGCTCAATCTATTTTAAATGATCTGAACTTATCCTCTCACTTGAATTCTGCGTTTTCGTCTCTGGGCTCTGATGTTCTTGGATATCTCACATTTTTTAATATACCTGAGGCTTTGAATACTGTTATTTCTGCCTATGTCACTAAATTTGTTCTCAAATTCATTCCAGGTGTTTAACTATGTCGATTACTATTCATCATGGTGCTAATGGATCTTTTAAAACTGCAGGTGTTATTAATGATTATTTCATACCCGCAGCTTTAGAAGGTCGCACTGTTGTTACTAACATTCGCGGCGTTTCACGCTCCCGAACTTTGCTTAATTTGCCTGATGCTTCTGAAGATTTGGATGTTATTTATATAGACACTGATACCTCCGAAGGTCGTTGGAAGATTGCTACATGGTTCCATTGGGTTCCCCTCGGTGCCTTGCTTCTTTTTGATGAAGCTGGCGTTATGTTTCCTAAAATTTGGACTAAAACCGATACTGAAAAACTGAACTATCCAGGTGGTGTCGACGCTGCATCTGATGTTGGCCGCCCTTCCAATTGGGTTGAAGCTTGGGAAATGCATAGACATTTTAACTGGGATATTGTTTTAACGGCTCCGAATATTAAATCTATACGTGATGATATTCGTCAAACAACCGAGGGCGCTTATAAGCACAAAAACAAGGCTGTTCTCGGTCCATTATTTAAAGGTTATAAAGAGGGCTATCATGATGCTCAAAAAAACGGACAAAGCGCAACCGACTTTGACAATATCGTCGATAAACGGGTTACCAATACTTGTTTCAGACTCTACGACCCAACAAAAACCGGAAAAGCAAAAAATACGCTTAATGGTTTCAACCTTTTTAAATCGCCTCGTGTCTTATTCCCGATGGTGGTTGCCCTCGGCGCTTTTTCCTTCGCTATTGGTAACGGAGGATACCAATTGCTATTCGAAAAAGCCGATTTATCAAAAATTGAAAACCTTGATGCTGAAATTAGCGATACTTCTGTTCCTGCCGATCAAGCAACTAATTCGCCTGGTGAGATGGATAGCTATCAAAGTCTTGCTGAGGCTTTCAATTCTCTTGCTGATAATGTGGACGATATCCCAAGTAATCAGGCTGGTAACATAACAATGGGCCCCTTGCAGGGCTCTGTCGTTTACATCGCTGGTGATATCCAAACCGAGAAAAGCCGGCATTATGCATTTCATTTTGTTTTTCCCGATCAAACCAAGGTGTACACGAGCCAAGATTTACTCGATATCGGCTACAAAGTCACATCTAACGGCAGTTGTTCTGCCGATATTCACTATAGCAATCAAAAAATGCCCGTTACGTGTGTTTACATTGCGCGCCGTTAGCAGCGATCGGAGGAGCAGCGAAAGGCGCGCAATGTAATTTTGATTTCAGACGTCCCTGTAGCACGTCTTTAAACTTGTAGAGAAACGTTCCGTTAGACAACTGTTAGGTACTCGTTATGGCAACCGCACTTGATCAACTCAGAGTCAATTTTGATGGTAAAGAAGATAGCCGGGGTCGCTTGTTTGTTTGTCAAAAAACAGCGGCTATTTCGGATCTGACCAAGGTCCGTATACTGCACACTGGTGTTGATACTGTCAGGCAGCTTTACCGTGGCAAGCTCCGACCAGGTCTCCTGGACACGCTAGCTGACACTGTTGGCCATGTTTCGCTTTTTGGAAAGGTTTGGTATGCCGGTCGTGTCGGTCGAGATTCCGGATACCAATACAAGCTTCAAAATCTGGACCTCGGTTTGATCTTGCTCCTGAAAAATTTCAATGCAAAACCTGATGTTGTTGGGCCCCATCTAAAAATCGAAGTCTCTCCCCACTTGATACAGAGTCAAAGCCCTGAGGATCTGCAAAAGCTCCTAGATTTGTTTGCAAATCAAGTGCTTGACGAATGCACACCGAACCAATGTGCTGTGCATATTGCTGTTGATATACAGGGGTACAGTTTACCCAGGGATCTAGTTTCGCGTATGCAATGCCGTTCAAAGGCACAACGTGAATTTTCCACTGTTGAGCGCATTGAATTTGATGATAAAGCGGCTGTTTACGGTCGTGGTCAGTCATTTCTATGGGGTGCTGCTTCCGGTCTACAGCTCGCAATTTACAACAAAACTGCTCAGGCAAAAGCCATTGATAAACTGGACTACTGGCAGAACATCTGGCGCTCACATGATAATCCGTTTGATGATGCTGATCCGCTTAACTACGATCCTGAACAACCGGTTTTACGTATTGAACTGCGCTTTCATCACTCTGTCATTGAACAGTTTGCCCAGGGCTCTGTAAACATCAACACAGGTGAGGTTATTGATACTCATACCTTTGCTGACCTTGTTCCTCATTTAACCGCTATATGGCGTTATGGCCTGACTAATTTCAAGCTCCTTGACTCACAGACCAGCTATAACGCCCTCTGGACGTTTCTCCGTCAGGATATCAACGTGACTATTCCCCCTGACTTAACGCCTGATTATTTTGAATATAAACGCAATTATAAAACCGCTTCGGGCTTTTCCGGTAAAAATGTCGAGTTGTTCATGGGTAACATGATCAGCTTGCTGGCCCGTGAGGGTGTAGGCGCAAAAAAGGCTTTTCAACGCCTCCAGGAATGGGAGTGTTGGACAGTGATCAAGGATCACTTCGAGTCTAAAGGTAAAAATGAGCGCGATATCTACAACTGGATCAGGGATAAACTGACTGAACGAACTATCAGATGGGGCGTTGCTGTCTGATGATAACTCAGAAACCTAATGGCCGATGGTTAGCTGATATAGAACCTATCAAGGGCAAACGTTTTCGTAAAACCTTTAAAACTAAAGCTGAAGCTCTACGTTTTGAGTCGTTGTGTAGAACCCGTCTTATTACCGATAGTGACTGGAATCCTCGCCCAAAGGACCGACAGACTTTTACTGACCTAATTCAACTATGGTTTGATGTTCACGGTCATACGCTACGTGATGCTGCTGCACGTCTTCGAAAACTGAATTACTTAGCGGCTGCACTGTCAGATCCGGTTGCCTCAACTTTTGATCCTACTGACTTTAACCGTTACCGCAAACAGCGCCTTGAGTCCGGTATCTCTCCAAAAACACTGAATAATGAATTGGGTTATATCAATTCTGTGTTCAATGAGCTGCACGCCCTGGGCAAGATAAAATTCCAAACTCCGCTGTCCTCTGTCAAACCGCTACGCTTACAACAACAGGAACTATCGTATTTAACACTTGATCAAATAACTGAGCTGCTGGATGCAATTCGCAATCGTCACTACAGTTCTAATTCTCATATGCTTATGATTGTCTTTATCTGCCTGGCAACTGGAGCAAGATGGTCTGAGGCTGTTAATCTCCGCCCTACTGCATTACGAAACGCTTCTATCACTTACAGTCAAACCAAATCCGGTAAGCTTCGCACTGTGCCCATTGATAAAAGTCTTTTTTTGCAAATTCATGAACACTGGAAACGTTTTGGTTTTTTTAGCTGCTCTATCACCAGTTTTCGCCGTGCTATGGCTGCCACTAACATTCAGTTACCAAAGGGCCAGGCTTCGCATGTTCTTCGACATACGTTTGCTAGTCATTTTATGATGAATGGCGGTAATATTTTGACCCTTCAGAAGATACTCGGCCACTCTTCAGTGAACATGACTATGCGCTATGCTCACCTGTCGCCTGATCATTTGCAGGACGCTATAAAGTACGGTCCATTGTCGAGAGTCGTCGATTCTTCGACACGTTTAGATAAGCCTGATTTTCAGGCATAAAAAAACCTTCAAAATGAAGGCTTTAATAAAAATGTATGGTGGAGTCTAGGGGGATCGAACCCCTGACCTCGACGCTGCCAGCGTCGCGCTCTCCCAGCTGAGCTAAGACCCCATGTCGGTAGGACGGGGCGTATCATAAGATTGCCGCCGTCCTATGTCAACAGGCTTTTGCAGAATTTTCATCTGCTTAGAGTATTCTACCCGCTTAGGTCACTCAGCCGAGCCTGAATTATTGTTTTCCAGGGCTGCAAACTCCTTTTCCCAGCGCTTGGCTTCTTTCTTGGATGGGCTACCCAACTGATCCAATGCAAAGCGAACGCGGGCACGGCTCATATCGGGTCCAAGAATCTGCATGGAATCAATCACAGACACACTCTGCGCGGTGCCGGATATAGCAACGAACAGCGGAAACAGGAAGTCGCGAATTTTGTAACCCATGTTTTCAGACAGGTTTTTCATCCCGGCAAACAGCGCATCTTTATGCCAATCGTTCTGCTTATCCAGATACCAGGAGGCAAACTGCAGAATGCGGCGGCAGTCTTCTTGTGTCAGGGATTTGTGCTCGAAGCTGCCAGCATCCACCGGCAACATCCCGGATAAGAAAAAGCCTGCCAGGGGTGCAACATCCGAGAATTTTTCCACCCGCTGCTGGATCAGTGGCACGATCTGCATCAGATACTCAGGGTTCAGCGCCCATTTCTGAAATTCAGTGGCAAAGGCATCGACCGACAGCTCTTCACGAATCCACACGCCATTCAACCAACTGAGTTTTTCCTGATCAAACACCGGACCACCCAGTGAGACACGTGTCAGATCGAAATGACTGAACATTTCTTCACGGTTGAATTTTTCCCGTTCATCCGGCATGGACCAACCCATGCGACCAAGATAGTTCAACAAAGCTTCAGGCAGATAACCCATGCGCTGATAGTACAGAATACTGGTTGGATTCTTGCGTTTGGACAGTTTGGACTTGTCAGGATTACGCAGCAGGGGCATATGGCACAGCTGAGGCATTTCCCAGCCAAAGTACTGATACAGCAGCTTGTGCTTAGGTGCTGAGTTGATCCACTCCTCACCACGAATGACATGGGTAATCTCCATCAGATGATCATCAACGATGTTGGCCAAATGGTAGGTTGGCATGCCATCTGATTTTAGTAGAATCTGGGCATCCACCTGCCCCCAGTCCAGCTCCATCGGACCACGCAGCATATCATCGATAACACAAATACCTGTCTCTGGCACCCGCATTCTGACCACAAACGGCATACCGGCCGCACGGCGTCTTTCCGCTTCTTCAGCGGGTAGCTCCAGATCACCCTGTTTCAAGGCGGTGTGCTGACCACTGGCACGGCGTGACTCACGCAACTCATTCAGCTCGTCAGGGGTACGGAAACACAGAAACGCATGCCCCTTTTCCACCAGACGCATGGCGTAGTCTTTATAGATGTGTTTGCGCTCGCTTTGACGATAAGGACCATGTGGACCACCAACATCCGGACCCTCATCCCATTCCAAGCCCAGCCAGCGCAGTGAGTCGAGAATAGCCTGTTCCGATTCAGCCGTACTGCGGGTCTGATCCGTATCTTCAATACGCAAGATAAACTGTCCGCCATGCTGACGTGCAAAAGCCAGGTTAAACAAAGCGATATAAGCGGTTCCGACGTGAGGATCACCCGTAGGTGATGGCGCGACCCGGGTACGAACTGTCATAGAATGCGGTCTCTGTAGCTGGTTAAATAAAAACGTCATTATAGCCCGACAGCGAAGCTCGGGGCTATGCCACAACCTTGAACCATAACAAAGCATATTCACTGAATTCTGCACCATCAATGAGCATAAAACTCACTAAGATTTTTTCAAAACAGCCTTTAAATAACCATATGCTATTGTTTTAAAACAAATTAAAAAAAGTGGCACGTCTTGTGCTTTAGTATAAGTAAGATTTGCCGAACCAACCGGCTAAGCAAATCGCCTTTTTTCGCACTCGAGGGGCACTGCGAGACCGCCGCATCTTAGGATGCGGCGTTTTTTTTGTCTTTTTCAACCCGTCTTCAGCCTTCAGGCTGAAACAATTTCCCACTAATAACGCCTTGCAGGGTTCTGAGCAGTAACAGGCCAATTAACAAGGTCACGAATCCCAGCGACAGGTAAGATAGCACCAGAAAGAACCATCCGCCTTGTTTCTCAAGCATAATTTGCGTGGCAATAGAGAACGCCGCCAAGGGAAAAGAGTAAGCCCACCAGGACAGGAAAAATGGGATCTTGGTAAAATAGCGCACTTGGACTAACAGCAACAACACTAGAAACAACGCACTGAAGTAGAGAATTCGCGCAAAACCATCCAGCACTCCTCCCTGCAACTGCATATAGGCGATAAATCCCACGGCAGGAGGCGCAATCAAAATAAACAGTGTGGGTAACAGCTTTTCGGGAATCGGGTCATGGAAAATGATTCGGTTGAATATTAATACCTTAAGCACAATCCAATAAACCAGCCCGATGGCAAAGAAAAACCAACTCGCTTCGACGTAACCGTGCTGCACTCCGGCAATCGGTACCAGGATATTCCCCACCACCGGAATAAACCACGCCGGGGTACTGTGCTGAATGGTGAAACGTGTCTGGTGCATCCACTGGGTAATGACATACAGGCTAAACAGCAAGTGCAAGCTCGCACCCAGTAACCAAACCACTTTTGATAGGCCCGTTGAAACAGGCAACAAAGCTGTCGCCAGCAGAATCAGGCTGATGGAAAAGGTCGGGAAGAAACTGATTTTAATTGGATGACTGATTTCAACCTTAACCGCTTCAGGGAAGCGAAGTATCTTGGTCAGATAGAAAGCGCTAATAACCAAAAACAACGCCACCGAGACCAGTAACAGTACCTGGCTAATCCAGACAGGCATATGCAGAAATACATGAGCTCTATGCCAACTCAGGGTTAACCCACCCAATCCCATGATCATTGCGAATAACGTAACCGGAAAATGCTGAAGAAAACTCGGCTTCTCCATCTGAACACCCCTGTTAATTAGAAATAACTAATATTAACACAGTATCCAGTTAGCGGGTACAGAGTTCACAGCTATTTCAGGGTTATGCCTTGTTTAATTGTTCCGCTTCACGGATCTTTTTTTGCAGTTCCCATGCTTGCTCACGCAAGGCAATAAATGTCTCATCCGCAACATCAACCTGGCAGCGTAATGCCTGCATCACCCCGGCTACCTCGCTTTCCAGTTTTTTTCCTTTTGCTGTCAGTACCACCCGTTTAACACGCTCATCAGAAGGATCAGGCTCACGCTGCAACCAGGCTTTCTGTTCCAGCTTTTTCACCAAAGGTGTCAGCGTTCCTGAATCAAACAGCGTCTTGCCACCCAACTGCCCTAATGTCACACCATCCTCCTGCCATAAGGCCAACAGAATTACATACTGAGGATAGGTAAGATCAAAAGGCTGCAACAGCGGCCGATACAAGCGCATCAGTGCATTGTTGGCACTATAGAGTGCAAAACAAACCTGCTGATCAAGCGGCTGCGTTTTTTCCATTGGTTTACCTGTCATGAAACTTTGATTAAGTCACTCACTGTACCAAAAAAGCTTACACACATAAATTAGTTCACGAAAGTATCTTGCATACAATACTTATTAAAGGTAACATTGACCTCTCTTAATCAACTAAAGGAAAGACCCATGAATCTTCTCTACACAGCCAGCGTTACAGCAACCGGCGGACGCGATGGACAAGCAATTTCCGATGACGGTCTATTACAGGTGAAACTGGCCGCTCCTAAAGCCTTAGGGGGTCAGGGTGACGCTACTAATCCAGAGCAGTTATTTGCTGCCGGTTATGCGGCTTGCTTTATTGGGGCGATGAAATTCGTTGCTCAACAGAAAAAACTTCCACTACCTGATGACCTGAGCCTTAGAGCAGAAGTCGGTATTGGAAAAATTGACGGAGGATTTGGGCTGGATGTGGACCTGTTCGTGACGCTTCCCGGTATGGACCAAACTACCGCTCAAGCGCTAATTGATGCAGCACATTTGGTCTGCCCTTACTCAAATGCTACCCGCAACAACCTGGATGTACGCTTACATTTGACTGTATAAGATCACCAGCCGGTTATGGCGATGGGACGTCTCCCCTCGCCGTTTTTTGTCGTTTGCGATGGCTGCGCTGATGTTCAAACAGATCAAGAGCTGTTTTCATTACAACCAGTAATATTAATGCAGGAACTGCAGAAGCCAGATCACCGACGAAAACGAAAAAACCACCGGCAAGGATGGCAACATGCAGGATAACGATGCGGCCATAGGGGTCAAACATGATCGAAGCCACTTTGCGTCCAGCATCTTCTTTACCGATAAAGTGATGCGTAACAGTAGAAATGCCGTGGCTGATAATAAAAGATAGCAGTGGTAGAAAAAGCAAGCCTGGATAGCGTTCAGCAATCATACTCAACACCCCCTGAATCATCACCAGTGGCAGAAACAACGCCAAAGAATCCTCTTGGCCAAAGCCTGAAAATGATTCCATCTCCTCCAGCCCACCATTTGATAACATCAGCACGAACGTGCCATGCCCGGCACAGAACATGCCATAGTGAAATAAAAAAAACAGGCTAATAAAAATTGCCTTGGGGCCACCATTATGCAACATGCGAACCAAGGTATAGCCACCAATCACCAGATTCTCCAGCCAATATAGCAATAGCAGTGCCCCGGCATCCCAATCAAAAAATAACACTCCGAAGAGTGGAATCAGATTGGCAAGTATCAACGCCTTAACGGGTAGTGTCAGCATGGTAGGCAGCAACGGATACTGTATTAGTTAGTTGGGATGTGTATGTTGATTGTATTCACTCCCCCGTAACCTGGTGATCAAGATGCGCAACCAAATCAGCAGGAAGATTCAATCGATGAGCCAGGGCTTGCAGATAAGCCCTTTCAGCAGGATGATCACCATCAGCGACCAGGCGTGAAACCAAGTAGACTTCTGATGCCTGCTCCACCCCTTGAACACTGGATGCCAGTTCCTCCAGACTAGGGGGACGTCTCAGGGTATCGAACACCAATGCCTTGCTTTCTGAATCCAGTGATAGCTTTTCAACATGATCAAAAATTACGCTCTGCTCACCCGCATCAATATGACCATCGGCATTTGCTGCCGCAATCATGGCTGTAATCAATGTTAATGCAAAATTGTTGGCGGTGTTCTGATCCACCGGCGGCAGAAAGCGAGGATCAACCTGCTTCAGATCATTTTGAGTAGCGACCGGTGCTGTAGCTACCTGCTTACCCTCCTGCCAATTTTGATAGGCCTTGAAAGCCAAAGCACCCGCTGCCGCAGCGCCACCATAGCCCACCAATCCACCTGCCATTTTCCGGGCTTTTTTATTGCCAACCAGCAGCCCAATCAATCCACCGGCTACAGCTCCACCGGTAAAATTTCCACCGGGTATATTCATTCCACTAGATGCTTTCTCTTGCTGACTGCTGTCAGAAGCTGAATTTCCCATAAACTGCTCAAGAAACTTGGTTGCATTGAACATAACGTCTGACTCCTGGTCATAAAATATTTGTATATTAACGTACTAATTTAGATTCAAGATCAGCTGATCGCTGTGTTAATGACAACAAAAATGAACAGCGGTTTCCTCATTAATCTATGCCAAAACTGCAAATGAGTAAAATAAACTATACTTTAATGCAACAATTTAACCAGATATAAGAAGGTGTTATGCAATATAGACCGCTTGGAAAAACCGACCTGTCCCTTTCGGCACTGACACTGGGAACCATGACCTGGGGCGAGCAAAACAGCGAGCAGGAAGCACATGCCCAGATAGATATGGCATTGGATGCGGGAATCAATTGCCTGGATGCTGCAGAAATGTATCCAGTGCCACCCAAGGCGGATACGCAGGGTCGCACTGAAGCCTACATCGGTTCCTGGCTGGCAAGCAAACAGCAACGGGATCGTGTGATCATTGCCACCAAAATCACTGGCCCAGGTGAAAGCTTTCACTACCTGCGCAACGGTACTCGACTCAACCGTGAGCAAATCATGGCCGCTGCCGAGTCCAGCTTGAAGCGTCTACAAACAGACTATATCGATCTGTATCAAATCCACTGGCCAGAGCGACAAACTAACTTTTTCGGTAAACTGGGTTACCGCCATGAACAGGATGAACAGGCCGTACCTATAGAAGAGACTCTTCGGGCTTGCGAAGCACTGGTCAGCAGTGGCAAGGTACGTCACATCGGCATTTCTAATGAAACGCCATGGGGATTACACGAATACTTGCGACTCAGCGAGGTACATGACCTGCCTAGAGTGGTTTCGGTGCAGAACCCTTACAACCTGCTGAACAGAACCTATGAAGTAGGACTGGCAGAAATGTCCATCCGTGAACAGGTCGGCTTGTTGGCTTACTCTCCGCTGGCCTTTGGCGTGCTAAGCGGCAAATATCTGGGTGGACAACGTCCTACTGGCGCACGCCTGACACTCTACGAACGCTTCCAACGTTACACCTCTCCCCTGGCTGATAAAGTCACTGCGGCGTATGTTGAGCTGGCACACCAACACAACCTCAATCCAACCCAGATGGCGCTGGCCTTTGTCACTCACCAGCCGTTTGTCACCAGTAACATCATCGGTGCTACATCACTTGAGCAGTTGCAGGAAAACATCGACTCCAGTGAAATCCAGCTAAGTGACGAACTCCTCAACGCCATCGAGCACATCCATACCCAACACCCCAACCCTTGTCCCTAAAACAGAAAAGGGGTCAGTACCCTTTTTTATCTTTGGCTTTGCCGAGTGCGGTTAAAAAAGCCTAAAAGGGTACTGAGCTTCCCCAAATAAAACGGACGGGTTAATTAGATGGCTGATTAAACGTGTCCGTAAACTAGGGGAGGTTCATACTGAGCTTCACCTAATAAAACGGACGAGTAAATTAAGAGGCTGATTAAAAGCATCTGTTAAACTAGGGGAGGTTCATACTGAGCCCTTTTAGGCGATGATGACGCAGAGGGCGCCTATTACAATTAGGAACAGGCCGATCAGATCCCGACGGCTCAGGGACTCACGGAACCAGCGGGCAGAAATGATCAGGGTAAACAGGATTTCGATTTGCCCCAGGGTTTTGACCAGTGCAACGGTTTCCAGGCTCATTGCGGTAAACCAGCCTAGTGAACCGAAGAAACTGCACAGGCTGATCGCACCAGTCAGCCGAGGGCGCTGCCATAAGGCTGATAAGGTAGTGGGTTCACGAATAACGACCCAACACAGCAACATAATTGTCTGTGCCAGGATCACGCACAAAAGCACCCAGGCGGCACTGTGTAGAAATGGCAGGCCCAGCATCAAACTTGCCTCGCGTACCAGAAGCGTCGTCAACGCAAAACACAGGCCGCTACCCAATCCGGTTAGCAGCGTTGGTAACGAAACCGCTTTAAGACTGGCGGGATTCGCCATCAACCAGATAGCTAATCCTCCAATCAGTACCCCCAGCCAGGCCAGCGGCGTTAGTAATGCACTGAAAAACAGCGCGCCCAGTACGGCGGCAATCACGGCCTCACTTTTTGCTAGCCCTACCCCTATGGCATAATTACGCAATCGAAACAGCATCACCATCAATACAGTGGCGGCAATCTGTGCCAGCGACGCCAGCAAAATCAATAGCCAGTAGTGCTGATTAAACACAGGTAACTCGGCCTCACCCCAATGGTAAAGCAGCAGCAAATAGACAGCGGCCAATGGCCCTGCATAAATAAAGCGCGCCAGTGTCACTCCGACACTGCTAACTTCCTGGCTTAAATGTTTCTGAAACGCATTGCGCCAAGCCTGCATAAAGGCCGCAAAGAGTGTAAAGGGTATCCAAAGCATGGTAATAAAAGATTCCTGCAGCGTATCAACACATTATTTTACGCGTTTGTTACACCTTCATGTTGTTTTGAAACAGACTTTTAGCAACGTTATTGCATAAACTATTTTTAGTCTATCAATAAAGGTCTAAAGACATGAAACGCAATCGCATAGCGGTTATAGGGCTCGGTCGTTTTGGTCACTCATTAGCTATCGAAGCCCAGAAAAATGGTATTGAAGTCTTGGCTATTGATCGCCATGAATCACTGGTAAACGATATTGCTGACCAAGTCAGTGAAGCCATGATAGCAGATTGCACCAACCCTAAAGCTATTGCTGCGGTCGACTGGCAACAGTTTTCCACTGTTATTGTTGCCATCGGCAGTGATATCAAAAATAGCATGATGGCCGTCATTCACCTGCAGGAGGCCGGTGTACAGAATCTCTGGTGCAAGGTGCAAGACCGCTATCACGCGGCGCTGGTATCCCGGATGGGTGTGCAAAAGGTGATCAGTCCTGAGGAGGAGATGGGACGCCGGGCAGGCAGGTCTCTGAGGCATCCTGACATACTGCAGCAGATGCCGCTCACCGATAATCAGTACGTTGCAGAAATAAAAATCATGAATATCGTTGAGCAACGTTCTTTTCTATCCACATTAAAATCGCAAGATCTGACACTACTCGCGCTTAAACTAAAAAAGCAGTCACAATTCGAATTGCCACGTGAGATGCCCAACCGCTTTCACCCTGGTGACAAGGTGCTAGTCATGAGCCGCACGCGTGAGGGATTTACATGGCCATCTCTACTGTAGTCAGCCGCCATCGCTTCTGGGGATCGGCTGGCGGAACGCTGCTGGTATTTTTTGTTGGCGGCTCCTTGATCGGTACCTTGCTGCTATGGCTGCCATTGAGTCAGACTCATAATGCTGATCTTATTGATCTGCTTTTTACCGCCGCTTCGGCAATCACTGTGACTGGATTGGTTACGCTTGATACAGGATCAGACTTCAGTCCATTAGGCCAGTTAGTGATTGCCTTACTCATCCAGGCTGGCGGTATAGGATATATGCTGACAGGAACCTTGCTGTTACTGGGTAGAAGCCATTTTGTCTCGTTACGGCAACAGTCCACGATGGGTGTATCATCACAGATAAGCGAAGGTGTTTCCCTGTTTGCCCTGGTTCGCTTTGTGATTCTGTTCAGCTTGGTCACAGTTTTATTAACCAGCGTGTTGCTGGCACTTTTTTGGATTCCTGAGTTCGGTTGGGTGAAAGGCATAGGTCATTCACTATTCCATGCCGTATCAGCATTTAATAACGCCGGTTTTGCGCTGTTTTCCAATTCGCTTGTGGGTGTTGCTGGAGGCAATCTAGTCATCTGGATTCATGCAATGGCCTTTATCATTGGTGGTATAGGTTTTATTGTAATTTATGAAATTTTCACACCTAAAAAGCGCTTGAGCATTCATAGCCGTCTGATGATTTATGGCACACTGGTGCTGTTAACATTAGGTTCTGCCGCCCTATTGGTGTTTGAACAGAACACATCGAGTCTGGGTACCGGCTTTGATCGGTTAACGGCCGCTTTTTTTCAAACCGCTACTACACGCACCGCAGGATTCAACTCCATAGATCTGAATGAAATGAGCCATGCCAGTCATGTGTTCATGATGATTAACATGGTCATAGGTGCCGGGCCAGGCTCCACCGCTGGCGGCATTCGGCTGACCACCTTCATCCTGTTGCTAACCGGACTGTTTGCAGTACTGCAAGGCCGGGAATCTACGCGACTGATGGGACGTACTCTGGATGTCGAGCACCTGCTTCGCGCATCAGGAATCCTTATTCTGACCCTGACCTTACTGACGGTAATCTGCCTTCTGTTGTTGGTATTTGAACCTGAACAGGAGCCTTTGATGGTTATTTTTGAGGCTGTTTCAGCCTTGGGCACCGTTGGCCTGTCATTGGGGCTGACTGGTGAGATGAATCCCTACTCGAAGCTTTTAATCATCGTTGTTATGTTGATCGGAAAAATATCTCCGGTGATGCTTTTCACCGCCCTGGCCAATCGACCGGAGAAACCTGTTCGCTATGCAGGGGGTCGTGTTGCATTGGGTTAATCCTCAACAATCAAGCGATACCCGACTCCAGGTAGGGTTTCAATCAGGCTGGGTTGATTGGCATCTTCACCCAGCCTTGCTCGAAGACGCGCAATCAGTATTCTCAGGTAATGCGTATCTTGCAGATGACTTTGCCCCCATATACGCTGCATTAACTGTGTTTGAGTGATGACCTTACCTGCATTTTCAGTCAACTGGCACAACAGGGCGTATTCCTTCCTGGATAAACGTATCTCACGCCCCTGATATGTCACACTGCGGGATAGATAATCAACACTCAGTCCACGGTGACTGTAGTCAGTCAGCACTTCGGGTCGCAAGCGTAACTGAATCCTGATTCGCGCCAACAACTCTTGCACACCAAAAGGTTTCACCACGTAATCATTAGCACCGTTATCCAGTGCTCTGACTTTATCAGATTCATGATTTCTGACAGACAGAATAATGACCGGGACCTGGCTGAATTCGCGAATGGCAAGCAATACATTCTGACCATCCAAATCCGGCAAACCCAAATCCAGAATCACCAGATCAGGAGACCCCAACGCAACTTGAGCAACAGCCTCTTTACCTGTTTTTGCCACGATCAAGTCATACCCTTGCGATCTCAAGCTGATACTTAAAAATTTTATAATCTGTGCTTCGTCATCCACGATTAATATTTTAGACATGTTCGCTTGACTCACTCAATGGCAGCATCACCCGCATGCAAGTTCCTGACTCCATATTTAATGGATCTAATATCAACAATTTTCCACCATGCGCACCAATCATACCCTTGGCTATTGCCAAGCCCAGTCCTTCACCGGCTTGATGCTGATCGCCTCGTCCCAACGTATCAAAAAAATCAAATGCGTTATCACGCAACTCTTCAGCAATACCAGGACCCTTATCTACTATATCAATCACCAACCACGGCTCCTCGGTGTGGCAGGTGATTATCACTTCGCCCCCTGGTGGAGAAAACTTAACGGCATTTTCGGTCAAATTATAGAGTGCTTGCTCGATCAGTGCGGGATGCACTTCAATCTCAGGCAGTTGTAATGGACAGCGCACTATCAATTGCGCATCGGCAAAGGTTTTCACCACACGCGTTCGAAGCACATGCAGCACTTCTTCAATTGATATTTTCTGGCGATCTATGGATAAATCACCATAACCCAGTCGCGTCATATCAAGCAGGTTCTGTATATAGCGCTCCAGACGTTGTGCTTCAGACATGACCGATTCCAGTAATGCCTGTTTGTCAGCCTCCGTCAAACTCTCTTTCAATTCGATCAAAGAGGAGGTTGCACCAATCATCGTGACTAAAGGTGTTTTCAAATCATGGGACAGAGAGCTCATCAATGAGGTCCGCAATACTTCGCGCTCTTTTTCAATCTGCGTAAGCTGAAGAGCTTTCTGGATTTCCGCTTCGTCCTCAGTACGCTTTCGAAGTTGCTGAGTTTGGTGGCCAATCATAATAGCCACCAGGAAAAAAACAGCCGCCGACAGAACATCCTCGCCATGATCCATTAACAAGGTAAACTGAGGGGCTGTAAAGAGATAATTGAAACAGATAAGACTGACCGTTGCCGTTACAACACCCAGCAACTGTCCATATTTTACCGCAACCAATAACACACACGACAACAGTAACAGCAGTGTGATGTGATGATGAAATTCTGCAAATAACAGTAACAATACTGACAAAGCTAAGGGCAGCAACACAGCCGTTAGCCATTGATAGATATTTTCAGGTCCAGAAAACATACGCTGTATCTCTATATTTGATAGACAATTAGACAGTCTCAATCAACACCTGCCATTGGGGATGGCATTGGCCTTCATCAACCAACTACCCTTTTGAGACTGTTTATTCTTGAGCCAGCCCAACTAGGGTGATACTAGCCCAACTGCGGCTATCAAGATAATAGCGATTCAATTTAATAATCGTCTGATCATTCAGGGTTCTCAGGTTAGCTTTTTCAAACGCAATAACCAGTTTCAGAATTTTTCCTAACTGACCACTTTGCTCAGTCAATACGGCTTTGACTGGGGAGCTCAATGGTATCTGCTGGCAGATCTCATCTAGACCCAGGCTTCAAAACTCCCGTAACCTTCCACTTTTTCCGCTAACAATTGGATTCCTTTCGCTTTATATTGATCAAGTTCTCCAGCTTTAGGTGGCTGCATTACAGACCCGCGCTGTCGCCATCACTGGATCATCGATGACAGCCGATTGAGCTCCAGAACTGGCACGATAAAGCAATTCATCGGCTACATGGTGTAGCTGTGTGTCACAGATGGGTTGCAGCGCGATACAATAGGCGTTTCGGCTAGGCGGATTAATTGATGCCATCTACGGAAACCTTTCGTTAGGTTTATTAGGCTTATTCGTTGGCTGGTCGTAAGCGGACCACCTGGCCTCGGGTTTCATCGGTGAGTAACCACAAGATGCCGTCGGGCGACTGACGTATGTCTCGTATGCGCTGGCCAAAACCCTGCAAAAAACGCTCTTCTTCCTGCAAGTGGTACTCGCCCTGCGCATAGCTGACAGACACACGCGAAATCAGCCGATCTTTCAGCGCCCCATTGAGTAGCTGCCCCTGCCAGGCCGGGAAGTCGTCGCCAGTATAAAACGTGATCCCACTTGGAGCGATTGATGGTGTCCAGTGCAACAAAGGAGATTCCATTCCCGGAAGCTCTGAGTGCTCAGTAATTTTTGTACCTATATAATTCACCCCATGCGTCACTTCCGGCCAGCCATAATTCAGTCCGGCCATGATCCGGTTAATCTCATCGCCCCCACGAGCGCCATGCTCACTGGACCAGATATCGCCCGTTTGTGGATGTAAAGTCATGCCCTGTGGATTACGGTTACCGAGTGTATAAATTTCATCACGCACAGCTGCATCACCAACAAAAGGATTATCTGCTGGCACGGAGCCATCATCATGCAAACGCACAATACTGCCAGCATGATCATCCCCCTGCTGTGCACGCTCCATCTCGCCACGATCACCAATCGACAGATACAGGAAACCGGCCTGATCAAACACCATGCGACCGCCAAAGTGTCGACCACCCGAGGAGCGCGGCAGAGCCTCAAAAATCATTTCGGCATCATGCAGTGCATGATCTTGAAAACGTGCTCGCATAACGCGTGTCGTCAGGCCCGCGTCCGTGGCATCAGCATATGACAGGTAGATAAGTTGGTTATTTTCAAAGTCTGGATGCAGCACCACATCCAGCAGGCCACCCTGTCCTGTCGCAGCAACCTCTGGTACACCGGCAATAGGATCGGGATGCAACTGATCCTTCTGGATCAACCGTAACCGACCATCCCGTTCGGTCACTAGCTGCTCGCCGGAGGGTAAAAATGCAATCGACCAAGGGTGGCTCAACCCTTCGGCTACAACCTCGATCTTGAGTCGATACTCTTCAGTCTGGAGCTGCATATCAGCCTGTAGAGGCGCTGATACCAGCCAACCTATCAGTACACTGAACAATCCGGCACGAGTAACACGCATACTTACCTCACAATTTAAAGCAGTTAAAACACAGCTTGGCTTTTAAAATCAGCGTCTGTCTTCTAATATGAGCGGGTCATTTACAAACAGGTAGGGGTTTAATCCGAACGCTGCCGCCACAACAATAACTGAATGCAATTATTTAAGGATAGGGAATGAAACTAAAAAAACAACTGACAGCCCTCGCTGCGGCTGCCTGCTTTTCAATGAGTGCCACCTCGTTTGCTCAGGAAACACGCGAATTCTCTGTATCGACCGTTTTGGGTGATGCCTTCCCTTGGGGACAGGCGGCCAGCAAATGGGCCGAACTGGTTGAAGAGCGTTCTGAAGGGCGAATGAAGCTGACCGTTTATCCTAACGCCCAACTGGTATCTGGTGACCAGACGCGTGAATTTTCAGCCATGCGCAGCGGGCTGATCGACATGGCAGTTGCATCAACTATCAACTGGTCCCCCCAGGTGCCTGAGCTCAATCTGTTTTCGCTGCCGTTCCTGATGCCGGATGAAGCCGCCATTGATGCCATCACCCAAGGCGAAGCCGGTGAAGCTATTTTTGCAGCCATTGAACGCCGCGGTGTCATCCCGCTTGGTTGGGGTGAGAACGGTTTTCGTGAGCTGTCCAACTCACGTTCAGCCATCACTGAACCGGCTGATATGCAAGGGTTGAAAGTGCGGGTTGTCGGCTCACCTTTGTTTCTCGACACTTTTAATACTCTGGGTGCCAATCCAACCCAGATGAGCTGGGCTGATGCAAAACCCGCTCTGACAACCGGTGCGGTCGATGGCCAGGAAAACCCCTTGTCGGTGTTTGATGTGGCACGTATTGATCAGGTAGGACAAGAATATTTGACCTTGTGGCGCTACATGGCTGACCCACTGATTTTTGGTGTAAACCAGCGCGTATGGAGCTCGTTATCAGAGGAAGACCAGCAGATTCTGCGTGAAACAGCGCAGGAAGCCGGCGCCTGGGAAATTGAAAAGTCCCGTGCCGAGTTGGCCGAAACCCTGGAGCGCATTAAAGAACGCGGGGTAGCCGTTGCTGAACTGACACCAGAACAGCATCAAGCCTTTGTTGAAGCCACCCAGGCCGTGTATGAAAAATGGGTGCCACGCATTGGTGAAGACCTTGTAGAGCAGGCTCAGGCCGCGATCAACGCGCGTTGATCTTTCTATAGGGTGTAAAACCTGTAAAGGCCGTGTCCGGTTGCAGTAGCGGACACGGTCCATTTAGTTTACTGCCGACTCGCTTGCCATGTCTAAACCTAAATCACGTCCCGAAGCCTGGCTCGCTGCCTTGGCACTGACTATTATTTGCCTGATCAGTCTGGGAAATGTTGTGGTTCGTTATACGACGAATGCGTCATTTGCCTTTACTGAAGAGTTTTCTGTATTTCTGCTGGTGGTACTGACCTTTGCTGGTGCGGCCGTGGCCGCCAGGCAACATGATCACATCCGCATTATTGTTCTTGAAGAGAACCTACCGCACAAGCTGAAGCGGCCCCTTTATCTGTTGCAGTGGCTGCTTAGCGTATTACTGCTCGGTCTGATCGCCTGGTATGGTGGTTTGCTGACCTATGAAGAATATAACTGGGAATCCCTGTCTCCGGGACTAGGCTACCCCACCTGGATCTATATCATTTGGCTGCCACTGTTAAGTCTAGCCATGATTGTGCGATTGACTCAAAGTTTGATCGAACGCTGGAAGCAAAGCCTTGCGGCTGAACGGAGTGACGTATGAGCCCTGATATATGGATGCTGGTGGTTTTCGGTATTACGATGCTGTTGGGTGTTCCGGTCGCCTTTGCGCTCGGACTGGGAGGCGCTGCTGGCATTATCGCGGGTCTGTCACCGGACATGCTGGCCACCCTGGGAACCAACACTTACAATAGTATTGCCAAATACCCCTTGATTGCGATTCCCCTGTTTATACTCACCGGCCTGATTTTTGAACGCGCCGGTGTTGCTGCCAGCCTGGTACGATTTGCCCAATCACTCATTGGTCCCCGCCATGGCGGTCTGGCACTGGTCGCAGTGCTGGTCTGTCTGATCATGGGGGGCATGAGCGGCTCAGGTCCTGCCGACGCAGCTGCTGTCGCCATGGTCATGCTCCCCAGCATGACCAAAGCAGGATACCCGAAACCTTTTTCCGCCTCCTTGATTGCGGCTTCAGCCTCCACGGCCATTCTGATTCCACCATCGATTGCCTTGATACTCTATTCTGTAGTCATGCCGGGAGTGGATCTCAGGGCACTTTTTGCTGCCGGACTTTTCCCCGGTATATTGGCAGGCCTTTCGCTGCTTTTACCCGCCTGGTGGTTATCACGCCGCTACGGCTGGGAAGGTCCTGATGACAGCGAACGTCCCAGTGTTAAAGAGAGTTTCATTAAAGCCCTCCCCGCACTCTTTGCCCCAGTATTGATTCTGGGTGGTCTGCGCTCTGGATTATTCACACCCACGGAAGCAGCGGTTGTCGCCGTAACTTATGGCCTGGTGATCGGTGTGTTTGTCTATAAACAGCTCAATCCGCGCAGTATGCTGGATATGATGGTTGAAGCCGGAAAAATTTCCGGGGTAGTGATGATCATTATCTCCCTGGCAGGTATCTTTGCCTGGGCAGGTACCACCCTGGGCACCTTCAGCTCGCTGGCCAATGCAATGCTGTCGATCTCGGATAATTCCTGGACCCTGCTGCTATTAATTATGCTGCTGGTGTTACTGGCGGGAATGCTGCTGGATGCCGTCTCGATCTACCTGATCATTACACCTATTTTGATTCCACTGATACATCACTTTGAGTGGAACCCAGTCTGGTTCGGTATTTTGCTGGCGATGAATATTGCAATAGGCCAGTTTACACCACCCGTAGCCGTTAACTTGATGGTAACCACTAAAATTGCCAACATCCGTCTGGAGAAAACCTTTCTCTGGTCGCTACTGTTTATGGTCACTATGTTTTCGGCGTTGTTACTGGTAATGCTGATACCGGGCATTGCGCTCTGGCTACCTGACAAACTGGGTTTTGTTGTCGGCCCCTGGTGACTTATAGATGTATAAGCAAACAGGGGCTTGAGGGCCATATGACGCTTCCGCTATCATCGCCGGTCATCAATACTCAAGCTAAGCAGGAACCATGGACAAGATAGCGGTACAACAACAAGCACAAGCGGCAACTGTGAAGGTTAATCCGTCCACGGAAATGAAGCTGGGCATAGTGCTGGTCACGGCCGCTGCCGTGGCCTGGAGTTTTGGTGGAGTGCTGGGACGCATTGTCACGCTGGAAGACAGCTGGGCCATTATTTTCTGGCGTTCGGTATGGGCTTGTCTGTTTTTGCTTGGCTTCATGTTGTTTCGCAACAAGCTGCGCGGCACCTATAGGATGTTTCGCTACATGGGATTTCCCGGGTTGGCTGTTGCGCTGTGCTTCGCTACCGCCTCCACCTCGTTTATCGTAGCGCTTAAATATACCAGTGTAGCCAATATCCTGCTGATTCAGGCCGGTGTACCCTTGATTGCGGCCTTGATTGCCTGGATTGTCTTTCGTGAAAAAGTCAGCGGCCCAACCTGGTTAGCAATTGCGGTGGTGATTGCAGGCGTTGGGGTAATGGTATCGGAATCCTTTACCGGCGAAGTATCACCCATTGGTGACTCGCTGGCTCTGTTGATCGCGTTTTGCTTTGCAACCGCAACAGTTATCACCCGTCGTTATGCCCATGTGCGCATGGCCCCTGCCGTGTGCACCGGAACGATCATAGCGGCTATATTCTCTGGAAGCATGGCTTCAAGCCTGGTTACCAGTAGTTATGATACCGGCCTGCTGTTCGTATTTGGTGCCCTTAATCTGGGACTGGGACTGGCCCTGTTTGTCACCGGTGCCAGACTACTGCCCTCACCGGTTGCGGCACTCATCGGTACAGCAGAACCCATGCTAGGACCCCTCTGGGTATGGATATTCCTGAACGAAGTACCCACCCGTCTCACCCTGATCGGTGGTGGTATCATCCTGGTCGCCTTGATCGCTCATCTGCTCTGGCAGATGGCCCATCACCGTCGCGTAATGGTTGCAGCAACACCTAACTAAAAACATAGGTTGTTTAAGCATGCTATTAATAAATAAGTAGCATGCCCCTTTTTGGAGAATTCGGCTAATATAGATTAGTATAAACACATAAATTGCACTGCAATAAAAGGGACCTCTCATTGCCAACGCATAAACGCAAAATTTGCGCTATCTGGCTATCAAGTCTGCTTTTGCCACTTCTAGTGCTACATACTCCAACCCTGCTTGCTCACGAGCCAGACACCTTGATGTTGGAGGCTGAGTTACAACAGCAATTATACCTGCTGACTCTGGCCCTCATAGCCGTTATGGTCATCAGCAGTATTGCCTTCTATATCTATCGCGTAAACAAAAAACTGCGCCACCTTCTGGCAGAACTGCAACGCAATGAAACCCTGCAGCAGGACCATAACCAAATACTGGCAATGATTGCTAGTGACCAGTCGCTGACAAACATATTGGCTGCCATTGCGCTGAGTGTTGAGCACTTCAAGCCGGGCAGTTATTGCAGCATTTTACTACTGGATCGCAATAGCAACACACTGAATCTGGGTGCAGCCCCAAGTCTGCCAAACAGCTACAACCAGGCCATTGCTGATACGCCGGCAATACCGGGCGCCGGGTCCTGTGGCACAGCCGCGGCCACAAAACAGCGCACCATCGTCTCCGACATCCAGACTCATCCCTACTGGGCAAACCACAAACATATCGCCGCTGCTGCGGGTTTAGCGGCTTGCTGGTCGGAACCGATTCTGGACGCACAGGGCGAGGTACTGGGCACCTTTGCTATTTACCATAAACACCCCTGTGAACCAGAACCCAGCGATATTAAGCTGATCAAGGATATCGCTCGACTTGCTGAAATCGCCATTGAACGCAACCATGCCTTTGATGCCCTGAAAAACAGTGAAGCACGACATCGCCTACTGGCAGATAATGCCAGTGATGTTATCTGGACCATGGATTTGAATGGGCGCTTTACCTATGTCAGTCCATCAGTTGAAAAACTGCGCGGCTTTAGCGTCTCAGAAGTCATGCAGCAGCTACCTGAACAACTCTTTACCGAAACCTCCGCTAAGGTAATGCGTGAACAACTGAGGTTTGCCGTAGCCCAGGTTGGTCAAGGAAACTCCTTTCCACCTTATACAGGCGAACTCGAGGAGTGTCATAAAGACGGCTCAACCGTGTGGACAGAAGTGAAAACCTCCGGCATCTATGATGCCCTAGGGCAGTTTATCGGGGTTATGGGAGTCACACGTGACCTGACTGAGCGTAAAAAGACTGAAGATATGATGCGATACCTGGCGCAACATGACCCTCTTACCGGACTGGCAAACCGCTCACTGTTTTCTGACCGTATTGACCAGGCAATCAAACTGGCATCTCGGGAACAAGGAAGCTTTGCTCTGTTACTGATCGACCTGAACGACTTCAAACCTGTGAATGATCAGTATGGTCATGCCGTAGGTGATGAACTACTCTGTGCTATTGCGCAACGTCTGCTAGAAAGCGTACGTGATTCAGATACCGTCAGCCGTCTGGGAGGTGATGAATTCACCATCCTGTTGCAAGGCATCCATCAGCGTAGTGAGGCTGAGGCCGTGAAATCAAAAATATTGGAACAGATGAAGCGGCCTTTTAAATTAGATGATGTGGAAATTGCCTCTAGCTGCTGTATCGGCATTGCCTTTTATCCCGACGACGGAGAAACAGAAATAGAGCTGACACAAGTTGCAGACCAGCAAATGTATGCACAAAAACGCCGGTTAAAATAACCGGCGTTATTTGTTGCCACAGCTGTACTACTCAGACTTTAAACTTACTCAGTTGTGCTTCCAGCGAATCGGTGATCTGGCTCATAGTTTCACTTACTTCACGCACATCACCTGCGAGTCCGGCCAAGCGCGCGCTGGCATCTTCCACCACGGTAATATTGCGGTTGATCTCCTCACTCACTTTGTCCTGCTCTTCAGCTGCGGTTGCAACCTGGGTAACATTATTAGTGATTAACTCAATATTTCTTGCGGCCGACTCCATCTGCTCATAGGCTTGGCTGGCATCAGCTACTGTTTTAGAAACTCTTTTAGTGCTGGACTCCATTTCCCGCACCGAAGCCGCCACTTCCTTCTGTAGTGTTTCTATCAGCGTATGTATCTGCTCGGTGGAATCCTGCGTACGCTTGGCCAGATTACGTACTTCATCGGCCACCACGGCAAAGCCACGTCCCTGATCACCGGCACGCGCCGCTTCAATCGCGGCATTCAGCGCCAGCAGATTAGTTTGTTCAGCAATACTCTGAATCACTTCAATCATGCCATAAATATTCTGGCTACTGGTGGCAACACTGGCGACCCGTTCACTGGCGGCATTGATTTCACTGGCCACACTACGCACTTCATCCACGGTATGGCGGAAAGCCTCTTTGGCATCAGTCAGTGCATCATTGGAATCTTCGGCTTGCTGCGCCGTACGGCTGGCAAGATCAGCCACCTCATTGGCCGTAGCCGACATTTCAGTCATTGCGGAGGCCACACTCTGCATCTCTTCCTGCTGCGAACGTGTGGCTTCGGCAGTCTGCTGTGAAGCTTGAACCAGCGATTCACTCTGTTGACGCAAAGAACGAGCTGAGCCATTCAAATCAAGAATCATCAGTCCTAATTTAGCCGTAAAAGCATTAAAGCCGTTGGCAATACCGATCAGTTCTGCATGACTGCGGACGTCCAGTTTACGGGTTAAATCCCCTTCGGCACCGGATAGATCCTCAACCAGAGTGCGCATGGTCACCATCGGCTGAGTGGTGAAGCGTAACCACAAACTCAGGAGAATCACCGCCAGCAGTAACAGCACACTACCCAGCGTCACCATGGTCAGTGCTGTACTCTGATAGCCACTGATCAAGCTGCTTTCAAGCTCACGGGTTGCCGCATGGGCAACAGCTGTAGGAATGCTCACGACCACCGTCCATTCTTGATCGAAAGCTTCGAATCGAACCGGTGCTCTTACCAGCGTAGTATTATCTTTCTCACTCAGTGGACCTTGCATCGATGATAACGCCGCATGCAGCTCTTCATTGGCCTCACTCAAGCGCTTGCCAGCCTGGTCAGGAAAGGCGCTACTGGCAATCACTAACCCTTTATTACTAATCAAATGAATATCAGAATGTCCATCAAACAGACTCTGCTGATAATCTTTAACCTGTTGCTGGATCACCGGCAGATTGATGTCTACGCCAACAACGCCTCTGAACTCCTGATCCACCACCACCGGATATACCAGTGAGGTCAACAGCTCAACATGCCCTTCTTCTATCTCATAGAGATAAGGCTCCATTAAACAGGGAACCTGCTGATCACGTGCGCAGAGGTACCATTCTGATTCACGGATACCAAAATCATTCAGGGTTTCATCGTATTTGAAACTGCTATCGGGGGTCGGGTAAAAAACTAATTCACCGCCATCACGAATCCAGTACAACTCCAACACACCTGTCTCAGAGGAGTGCTCCAGATGTGGACCGATATTGAATGCATCCTGCCAATCATACCCGTCAGGTTCAAAGTGGGCATAGGCCGAGCTGATTGATGAGTTCGCTGCCAGCGTATCCCGGACCATCTGCTTCACGGTAGCACGCTGAAAGGGTGGCGCTGCCGAACCACTGCCACTGGCGGTAGAGCTGATCATATTCCCCAGTGTGTTGGGAATATCGTAGCTTCGGTTGATAAACACTGAGACTTCAGTTGCCACTGATGCCGCGGCATCATGCAGATTACTGACCACCAATGTCTCAAAGGATGTGGAGGCCTGTTCTACCGCTTCTTTGCCATTTTTTTGCATGGCAAGCCAGCCTACCAGAATCACAGCAGCCAGTGTCAGGGTAAGACCCAGCACAGCGCCCAAAATCAACTTAAGCCTAAGCGACCAACTCTTCATTACCATTGACCTTCGTATTTTTTATTAATGTGTTAAAAATAACACATTTACTGCCTAACAAAAGGATATTAGGCGATTTTATATTCAACCTATCTAACTTTATCCATTGCAGTCTCCCCTCTTATCAGCCAGTACGAAAATATGGCATATTGAATAAAGATGTATTCAAAAACCATCAGGAGTATGCAATGAAACCTGCGGCACAAAATCCAGCACCCGCCGATGCGGCAGAACGCCGAGCAGTCAAACCAGTCATCTGCTATCCGACGGAAACCCTGCCATCACCAGACATGCCCTGCTACCTGAATGCCAGAACTCAACTCAGTTGTACCGAGACACTGCGCATACCCGCCAGAGAGGCCAGAGTGTTCCAGGTACCCGCCGGTAGTTTTTTTCGTATCCTCAGTGTTGAAGGTCCGCAGGTAGGCGATCTGAATCTGTTTAATCGCCATAACCCGGAAGAGCATTTTTACTCCGGCAAAACACGCGCCCTGCATGGCACACACCTGTCTACTGGCGATCGTCTTTGGAGTAATTTTCCTTATTTAAGGCCCCTGGCAACCATCACTCAGGACACGCTGGACTGGTATGGATTTGATCAGGACGGTGGCAGTGTTCACGACGTTATTGGTACCCGTTGCGACCCTTATACGCATCAACTGCTAAGTGGAGACGCCTACCACAACTGCTGCCATTCCAACCTATACCGTGCCTTCAGCACAGCAACCGGGATGGAGGCTTCACGTGTGGAACGGCTGGTACATGATGTGCTGAATGTATTTATGTGTACGGGCTTCACCCAGGACACCCATCAGTATTTTATGAAGGCCAGTCCGGTCAGACCAGGTGATTATCTAGAGTTTTTTGCTGAAGTGGACCTGACCGGCGTGCTCTCCGCTTGCCCAGGGGGCGATTGCGGCAGCGAACATTCCAGCGATAAAGCCGCCTGCTATCCGCTGGAAGTACAGATACTGACACCCGCCCCCGGCACACTGGAAGGCTGGCAATCCCCCCCACCGTCCAATTATTGTCATCCAGATTGATTCAATAAGGCGTAGACCAGTCGGTTAACAGGTGTGTCTATATCCGTCTGGTCTCCACGCCGAATAACGGCTCCACAAATGGCATCCAACTCCAGTGGCTTGCCCTTTTCATGATCCACCAGCATTGAGGTTTTGATCGAATCAAAATCGTTTAACAGGGCAATCATTTCATCGATATCGTCATTATTCAGACTGACGCTATCGACCTGCGCAACCGCCGCCGTCTCCAGCATCATCTGGCGGACACTTTGACCAAAATAGGGATCCTGCACCAGCTCACGGGTGGTCAGGCCGGTCAGCGCTGAGAGCGGATTGACACCGTTGTTTATTAACAGCTTTCGCCAAAGCTCATAGGCAATATCGGCAGTGACACCTGCCGGTATACCAGCCTCTGTAAACACACTATTCAGGCGCAGCAACCAGCTGTCACGATCGCCTGGAAGGCTATCCGCCTTTGGCCAAAACCCCATAATAATTTGCGCCGGACCAGCCGCTGCAACACAACCAGGCGCGGTAATATGCCCACCTATACGCACAGCCAAACCACCTAAAGTCCGTGCCGCACCAATTTGCGCTGCAATTAGTGGTTCATTATCCACACCGTTTTGTAACGACAGTACAGGCGTTGTAGCGGCTTCCAGCCAGTCAGTCATCCGCACCAGCCAGTCCAGGGTATCGAATGCCTTAAAGCACAGCAGAATCAGATCAAACTCATCAGCCCTGTAACGCGCCAGCACCTCTGACTCAGACACGGCCACAACCGGCTGGACAAAGTGCAATTCGGCATGTTCAACCTGAAGCCCTTGCTGCTGCATTACTCGAAGGTGTTCGCCGCGTGCCACAAACACTACCTCATGACCCGCCGCCTGCAAGCGCGCACCGTAATAGCAGCCGATACCACCTGCCCCCACAACCAGAAAACGCATAGCTGTCTCCTTCAACTGGTTTTTTTCTGTCGCAGATAACGACTGATCAGTTTGTCCAACTGAGCCGCAAACGCCTGCCTGTCGCGCTGATGCAAAGGCGGCGGCCCACCGGTATGTTCACCACTGCTGCGCAGGGTTTCCAGAAAGTCGCGCATATTCAGACGGGCACCAATGGAGTCTTTGGTAAACAGCTCTCCCCGTGGGCTCAGTGCCTGCACACCTTTAGCAATCAGTTCTGCAGCCAAAGGAATATCACTGGTGATCACCAGATCACCCGCATTCGACTGGCGCACGATTTCGTTATCCGCCACATCAAAACCAGCCGACACCTGCAGGGTGCTGATCCACTCGGACGCAGGGACGCGCATGGCCTGATTCGCCACCAGTATCAAGGGTAACTCTGCGCGCACGGCGGCTTTATAGAGTATCTCTTTAATCACCACCGGACAGGCGTCCGCATCAATCCAAATCTTCATAGTCAGTTCACTTTCAGTCATAACGAGTCAGGCCTGACTCTGTATCGATGCAAATACCGCACCGGTCAACGCACTCAGATCATCAGGGCTGATGGTGATTTCAAGCCCTCGGCGCCCGGCACTGACATACATAACGTCAAAGCGACAAGCCGATTCATCAATCACCGTTTTCAGGCGTTTTTTCTGCCCCAGCGGACTCACACCACCGAGCACATAACCGGTAACCTTCTCCACCTGCGCCTTATCCGCCATCTCGGCTTTTTTGCCACCCAGTGCCTTGGCCATCAACTTCAGATTGAGCATACTGGAGACCGGCAGCACAGCCACCGCCAGCTGCTTGCCATCCAGACTCACCACCAGAGTTTTAAAAACCCGATCAGCAGGCAGGTTCAGCTTCTCCACCGCCTCATTACCATAAGACGTAGCTTGGGGATCGTGCGTATAGCTAAGCACCTGATGTTCAACACCGGATTTACGCGCAAGATCTATAGCAGGAGTCATAAGCTGTGCGAGTCCAATAAGCCTTAAAAAAATCAAGTGCTAAGCTTAAACCCAAAACAGCCAGTTTTCATCCCCATCACGCCAACTCAGCATTGCGAGACCACCTTGGTGTAAAAAAGTCTTGGAAAACAGTTGCAGGAACAAGCAAAGCCTATATAATACGCGCCACAATATAGGACTATAGCTCAGTTGGTTAGAGCACCACCTTGACATGGTGGGGGTCGGCGGTTCGAGTCCGCCTAGTCCTACCAGAATTGCAAATAAAAACAGCCGCTTGAGGAATATTCCCAGTGGCTGTTTTTATTTGTCTAAATATTTTCTAAATATTATTAATATCCAGCTCACCATCAGCTAAACATTCGCTCCACCTCTTAGCCAGCCTGCATCATAGCTGTTTTGCATTGCGCGGCAATCTATATTAAGTTCTTTATGTTCCTTGGGTATGACTGGACTTTCTCAAGATGACAGCCTGCGAAAATGATCACTCTTCTATTCAACGCAGCATCTGGAATGAGCTGGAAAAAGCCATATCAAATCGTCATCACGGTTGGCTAACCCCCGTGTTGGCAACAATAGATCAAACCGGACTGCCTGATGCTCGTACCGTTGTTTTAAGTATCCAGGCGCCGAGTAGCCCTTTATATCACCAAGGCCATAAACGTGCCCGTCTAGAAAACAACCAACTGACCTGGTTGACACCCTAGCTCCCTGGCTCTCGAAGACGGGAATCAGTGACTCCAGGTATTAAACTTTTCACAATGTAAATCGCCAAGTTTGTGAGCAATCCAACGAAACAGTGTTTAGCCCTCTTTTATCAGACACGAATTACGTGTATCTATTGACTACACAAAAAAAACACTTAAACTGTATATCAAATAGATATACAGGATGGTGTTATGGCCACAAAAACAGCTCCAATCAACATGCGGGTACTGCCATCGGTGAGAGATATTATTGATGCTGCAGCAAGCCTGAAAAAAGTGGATAGAACCGTTTTCATTCAACAAGCGGCGATCAATGAAGCACATAACGTGCTGGCCGAACAGCGGGATTTTATCCTTGAAGCAAAAGCCTTTGAGGCATTCGATCTCGAACTTCGTGCAGAACCTCAGACTCTTGAAGGCATGAAAGATCTCTTTAATAGGAAAGCACCTTGGGAATAAGTGCACCGACGCTACTGACCGATCAGCACCAACTCAATCCGTTTCAATGTGGCATTGAAGAGCTAGATACCTGGTTAAGCAAACAAGCCTTGAAGAGTCAAAAGCGGGGAACCGCGAGAGTATGCGTGGTCAATGACACGAAGACTCGCCAAGTCGTTGGTTACTATGCGATTGCCATGGGCTCGGTATCAAGAGAGCATGCATTCAGTTCGCTAAGAAGAAATAGCCCAGAACCCATCCCCATGGTGATATTGGCTAGGCTTGGGGTTGATAGTGCATATCAAGGTCGAGGCATTGCCGCAGGTCTTTTAAAAGATTGTATATTGCGCTCGATACAAGCAATGAACGCTGTGGGCGGTGCAGGTATTTTGGTTCATGCTATCGATCCTAGTGCGCAGTCGTTCTACAAAAAATTTGGCTTCAAAGAATCGGCGCTTGATCCTCTGGTATTGATGGCGCGGATCTGCGATATCGAGAAAACATTGTAATCATCGGTTGATGTAACTGGGTGGTTGGATTGGCGCTTACCTTTCACAAGATGACAGCCTGCGAAAATGATCACTCTCCTATTCGTTATCACGGTTGGCGAACACCCGTGTTGGCAACCCATTGACTCACCACACTCTTTTTCTGCGTTTGTGTCTGGTAGGATAACAACCATTAGCAATCGTTAGAGCACCCAAGGTCCCATGAAAAAGTCCCCAATCTCCCGCCAGCTTTATCAACTTCATATTGAACTTGAAGGCATATCTCCTTCGATCTGGCGCAGGCTGTTAGTACCCAGCAACATCACCCTGGATCAACTGCATTTAATCATTCAAGTGACCATGGGCTGGCAGAACGGCCATTATCATGTTTTTCAAACCAAGGATAAATGTTGCTTTACTGGACCAGGAGCACTCGAAGAAGGGTTTGATAACTGGTTTGATGAAACCGATATTGCCTTAAGCGATGTACTCCACAATAAAGCAAAGCATCTGTCTTATGAGTACGACTTTGGGGATTCATGGGACCATCGTATTACGCTTGAAAAAACCTTGCCACTGATTGGCGATCAGGATGCCGATATACTCTGCTTAGCCGGAGAAAATGCCTGCCCTCCCGAAGGGAGTGGCGGCATTCCAGGTTATGAGAATCTACTTGAGGTCCTGCAAGACCCTGCCCACCCGGACTATCAGGAGTTACAGGCATGGCTGGAAGATGTGGATTTTGATCCGGCAGTCTTTAGTGTCGAAACCAGAAATGCGCGCCTGCAAATGATGCTTCATTACAGCCCTTTGCTGATTCATGACGAGATCTATGCAAGCTTTCTGAGTAGCCAAAAGGAGCTAGACACCCTGCTCTCCTCTGTTTCAAAAAAAGACGACTGGCAACGTCAGGCGATGATTGATCAGTTTTTGATGGATGCACTGGAAGAAGATATCGCCTCCAGTGGCGAGTTACCCATGACACCGGATCAACTTCACCAGTTGCTCTACAACCCGTTTGAAGCACCGGATGTCATCGGCTTTAATCCCAGTGCGGCAACAGTTAAAAACGCACCCATTCTGGCCATCTTCAAAATACTGGCAGAAGCGGCCCAACACAAAGGCATCAAGTTGACCCAACGGGAAAATCTGCCCTTAAAAGTCACGCGGCAAATGGTTGATGCCATTCCCTCACGTCTCAGCCATGGCAGCTTTATCTGGAGCAACTCTATTCGATCTGAAGAAGATGTATACCCTGTTCACATCACCCGGATACTCGCAATTCTGTCAGGGCTATGCCGGATACAGAAAGGTACACTGTTACTGACAGCCAAGGGTCGTAAAATACTGGAGAAGGATCAGTGGGATGCCTGTTTTCACGAACTGATCAAAGCCGCCTTTACTCAGTTTAACTGGGCTTATCTCGACGGCTTTCCTGAACTCAGTATGATTCGATCCACCAGTTGGATGATGCTTTACTTACTCAACCAACCTGACCTTGAAATGCCAAGCGATGTCGCTGCTGAGGCGGTCTTAACCGTTTTCCCGATGCTGGTAGATGAGATACCCGCAGATGAACTGCACTATGCGACCACAGAAGAAACAGTCATTAATGCCATGACACATCGCTGGCTGACACTGCTAGGCCTGACAGGCTTGATTGAATACAGTGAGATACATAATCAGCAATCGATCAGAGATGGGTACAGCATTAAGCTCAGCGAACTGGGAAGAGACTATCTTGTTTGGATGATAGCGCCTGAATCCTAGTTTATGCTCTGGAAAGCCATAGGATATCTGATTGGGAAAGGTGCAGCAAAAACTTACCTGGCCATTGCTGATGAAGTGAGCAAAACGGTTATGGGTTATTACACCTTAAGTACCGCTTCAATTGCCTATGAACCTACTCCCGAAGTCATCAAACGAGGCCTGGCTCGTCATGAAGTGCCGGTATTCCGGCCAGGTCGACTCGCCGTTGATGTTTCAAGGCAAAGTCAGGGACTGGGTGGCCAGTTATTACTGTCTGCAGGACGGCGCTGCCTTTTGGTTGCCATGCAGGCTGGTGGTGTTGCGCTATTGATTGATGCGAAAAATGAACGAGTGGCAAACTGGTATGAAAGCTATGGCGCAATCCCACTTCTGGATGCACCTTTATCTCTGATTTTATCCTTCAAAACGATCCATACCGCCTTGACTGCAGCAGGTAAACTGTAAGTGCCAAGTGATATTGAAGTTGAGATTAATAGCAGAAAAAAGTCCCCCTTAGCTGTACTAGCTCAGACCTGATCTGACAGTTACCCAGTTTTTAAGGTGCCGTGTCAGCCGGGTATTTGTGGCAAAGAACGCTGGCCGTCAGCGATGAGATTGCCATCTATTATTAAGCTGTTATAGTCAGTCCTAATGCTATTTAGTAATCGACTACATGTCATTTTTTGTTAAGGTAATCCTGTGTGGCTTCGTACTAGTTGTTATATTTCCTTTGATGTTAGCGTAGAAACACCATTCATTCTCATGCTGAGGCCCCGCAGTGGTCTTCAGCAGTGGATAGCGCGCGAATCCTATACGCTCAAGCCTGACAATATTATCGCGGTTGAATATACGGATCATTATGGCAATCTTTGCCAGCGTTTGACCGCTCCCGTTGGTGAGTTTTCAATACGCACGTCAGCCGATGTTTTAACATCTGACGTTATTGATGTATCACCTGGCGCGCCATTTGATGAGGTTCAGCACCTGCCAACCCATGTTCTCACTTACCTGCTGCCCACACGCTACTGTGAATCTGACTACTTTATTGATTTAGGCAAAGAGATAGTTGCGGGCATGCTACCTGGCTATGACCAGGTCGCTGCTATTGAGCGGTGGATCAGAGAAAATATTCGCTTTAACCCAGATGCTCCTCACTTTCAGCTTTCAGCCGTAGAGGTCAATCGGCAAGGGGAAGGTGTCTGTCGTGACCTGGCTCATCTGGGCATTTCACTTTGCCGTGGCCTGTGCATCCCTGCACGCATGGTGGTAGGTTATTTATACGATTTAAAGCCGATGGATTTTCATGCATGGTTTGAGGCTTATGTGGGTGGGCGCTGGTACACGTTTGACCCCACACAACAATCGCCAAAAGGCGGGCGGATTACAGTAGCCTATGGCCGTGATGCCGCCGATGTAGCAATATTTAATCAATTTGGCCCTACATTATATCCACGAGAAATGTCCGTACAGGTTGAAAAGCTAGCCACCGCACCTGAGTAATGATCACGCGTAGAATGCGGTTTTATTTCAATTCAGCACCCTATGCTTTATATCCCAAATTGGTTACCTTAACCCCACTAAATCGCACTAATGTAACCATATGGGGACTCTAAATAAATAATTGACAACTTCTTTATAAAGTCCTAAATTCTATACATTGAGCACAAAATAGCTTTTCAATATAACTGAATTAGGGCTTTGAGAGATGAGTGAAAAAACAGCATCAGCGCTTGCCGAAGAAATCGGTGAGCGCTTGAAACAAGCTCGACTCAATCAAGATCTCACTCAGTCTGAGGTAGCTAACCTTGCCGGTGTTGCGCGTAAAACCGTGTTAAATGCTGAGAAAGGAAAGGTTCAACTCGAAATATTGATCGCGATTATGATGGCTTTAGATTTGACTGACCATTTGGACTTGTTCCTTCCAATACAACAAATATCGCCTTTACAGTTGGCAAAGTTACAAGGAAAGAAACGCCAGAGAGCCTCCGGACAACGCCGCGACCCAGAAAAGGATATGCCTGAATGGTAATGGAAGCCGTCAATATCACCTATCAGCAACACGAGGTTGGAGCCGTTAGCTTTGATACCGACAGAGGGGTCGGTGCTTTCGAATACGACCCCAACTTTATAAAAACAGGGATCGAACTATCACCAATCAAAATGCCATTATCAAGACGCATCTATAGCTTTCCTGAACTCGATTTTCATACCTTCAAGGGGTTACCTGGACTCATAGCAGACTCCTTACCCGATGATTTTGGTAATGCCGTTCTCAATGCATGGATAGCCGGTCAAGGTCGCTCCCCAAATGATATTACACCGCTACAACGGCTTCAATTTACCGGAAAACGCGGAATGGGAGCTTTGGAATATGCCCCAGCAACCCAGGTACGGAGTCTTAATGCGTCACAACAAGTCGACATTCAATCCCTGGTATCAATCGCACAAGAAATATTGGATTGTCGCGGTAATTTCAAAGTAGAACTCAAGCAAAATGGCCTGGAAGACCGTGAAGCGATGATGTCTTTACTCTCAGTAGGCATGAGTGCTGGCGGAGCCAGACCTAAAGCCGTCTTAGCATTCAATAAAGACTTTACCCAGGTTCGCTCAGGCCAAACAGCCGTACCAGATAGCTTTACCCATTATTTGATGAAGTTCGATGGTGTCAGCGAGCACAATAAAAACCAGGAAACCTTCGGTGATCCCCTTGGCTATGGTGCCATGGAGTATGTGTATCACTTAATGGCGGAAAAATGCGGTATCGATATGATGCCGTGCCAATTACTTCCTGAAGGGAGCCGAAGGCATTTTATTACCCAACGTTTTGATCGCATAAAAAATAAAAAAGTACATGTGCAAACGCTAAACGGCCTGGCTCACGTGGACTATAAAAAACCCGGTTCATTTTCTTACGCTGAATTGTTTGGCATTGCTCGCCAGCTAAAACTCTCAGCAACCGATGCAGAGCAACTACTAAAACGCATGACCTTTAATATCATTGCACGGAACCATGACGACCATTCCAAGAACGTTGCTTTTATGTTAAAAAATGAACAATGGTCGCTCGCACCTGCCTATGATCTGGCTTACAGCTATAAACCAGGCAGTAAATGGGTTAACAGCCACTGGATGAGCTTAAACGGCAAACGAGACAACTTTGCACGAGCTGACTTTTACAGCCTGGAAAAACTAAGCCCATTGTTTAGTAAACACAACATTGACAAGATTATTGATACAACGATTGAGCAGGTATCAAGGTGGCCTCAACTCGCCGCTGAATGGGATGTTCCAAAATCACTGATCGAAGACATAACCTCAAATTTACGCCTTGATATTTAGCGCTTCACCGAAGTAACACTAATTTAATGACCTTGTGGTTGTCGTCGGTCGCAGCACTCCAGCTCTTTCTGAAATATTGTTATATTTCAATGCGATTTCGGCCGTTCTGTTTTGCACGATACATTTTTTGGTCTATCTCAGCGAGTATTGTTTCTAAAGTGTGGCTTGATCTAAATTCTGAAAGCCCAAGACTGACAGTGATGCTAAGATTGGCTGGAAAAGCGTGTTGTCTTATTGCCGAGCAGACCTTTTCAGCAACGTTATGTGCTGTGTTTAATTCAGTTTCTGGACAAATAAGGATAAATTCTTCTCCACCCCATCGACCCAGGGTATCGGTGCGGCGTATGGTGGATCTGACCACGCGAGCAATATCTACCAGTACTTGATCACCCAGATCGTGACCAAAAGTATCATTTACTCGTTTGAAATGGTCAACATCAAACATGAAAATACTAAAGGGAGTTTTATGTCGGTCAAAGCGATTAATTTCTGCTTGAATAATTTCCAGCATCTTTCTTCGATTAGCTATTTCGGTTAATTGATCGGTATTCGAAAGCGCATCAAGTTGTAAATTTTTTATTTTTAGTTCAACATTTTTATGAATTAATGCATTCTCGGTTAGCTGCTCAATAGCTTCTGAAATCATGCCTATTTCATTATTTGGGAAGGAGTACTCACTTATTTTATCACCCCTACCCTCGGTGATTTCTTAAACTCTATTTTGAAGTTTTTTCAGTGGTGCAATAATATGTCTACTTAGAACGAAACTCATTAACCAAGTAGCGAGTAATGACCCTGTCACAATCATCAACAATGTAAATATGATGGTCTTCATAATGGGTTGACGAATATCAGCCAAATTGACTTCGGTGACAACAATCCAGCCCAACGTCTCTATGCGATCAAAATGTGCAAGAAACTGCCTACCCTCGTCTCTGTAGTTCAAACTTCCACGAGTGACATCGGCAGATGGCAGGTGGGCGTATACGCCTTGATGAAATGTATCACGCATCCCTTCATCTGGATGAATTAACACCATGCCTTGAGTGTTCAGTACATAATTATACACAGTTGGGTAGTGTTGATCTTTGACAGAAAGCGCTTCAATAATGGTGTCCATACCGGCATCAATCGACAAGACACCGATAATCTCTTCATTTGCATTAAGGAGGGTTTTGCCAAATGAGACCAGCCACTCTTTCGAAATAATGTCCTGATAGGGCATGCCATCGGATATTAGCGGATGCATATCCAATGCGGCTTGATACCATGGGCGATCTACTGCGTTAAAATCAGCAGGTGGAGTGTAATTGTTAATCAACCGAAATAGATCCAGATATACGCCGCTTTCATGAAGCGTAGACTTAACCAATCATATACTGGACCAAGATTTATACAAACATAATAGCATGTCGAAAGATGAAAAATCAGTCTGTATATTCCCCTCGCATTGACTCTAGCCACGGTATTCAAGAATCAACACAGAAAGACCGAGCCGATTAAACTGTTCACTTAATTTTACTAACCAACAAGACCGAAATAATCCGTTGTGCGGCGCCACTCCATACATAGCGGTAATGGCCACCCTGCACAGGAATTGACGTTGCGCGTGGTGTAAACAGTGCCACACACTCCCCGCCCTGATGTCGAACGCTGTTGAACACCAGTCCATAGCGACCCGATTGACGTTGTTCAAGTGCAAATTTTTGCGAGGCTATATAGTCAATCGGATCATGGAGTGCTTGATACTGACTGCCACGAATATCACCCAAGGGTAACTGAATGCGGCTGATGTATTCACGCATCGTGATTTCAGTATCAGGTTCGCGGGTTGCTGCTAAAAATCGCTCACGATGGTAGCAAGTTTCTGCAATGGCGACATCCAAACAATTTCCCGCGTAATAGACACCATAGCGCCCATCAGTGAAGCGGCTAGGTTGCCCTATATGTGTGAATGCCGCCATCACCGGCGTTGATCCTGGACCCGATACTCTCTCTGAAGCAGGTACCAACTTTACATCCCCGGCTTCTTGCCTTAATCGGTCATTGGTCAGACCCTCAATCTCGAAAATAATCTCCAAATCCTCTGGATCTGCGACAGTCTCAAACAGGTTGATAGGCGGGAAATGACTGGGGACCAAACGATGTGCGCCGTCCCAGTCTGGGACTCGTTGCTGCATCGGCTTAACCCCTCATGTAATCGAGGTAGCGCCGAACATCAGCGAGATTGATCATGCTGCCTTTGAGCATAATGGACAGAGCTGACTCCCCATCGAAATCCCGATTGGCTTTACCTGGCCAGGCATTGGCTTGCTCCTCGGTCGGAAACAGAATCCTCAGCGCTTTATAGATCCCTAATATGTAAGAGATACGCTCCATTGTATCGCGACTGATGGGCGGACCATCTCCACTTTTCCACTTGTACATAGTGCTGCGTGGCGGGTCACCCAGCAGCACCTTTTGCTCCTGCGTGTTGAGGCCCCACTGATCGGTAATGCGAAAAAAAGTCTTCAGCGCAACATCAGACTTACGACGCTCATCTGTGTGTATGCTCGGCTGGGATGTGGTCACCATAGCGAGTACCTCATATCATTTATTACACCCCTCAGAATAGTCCACATAGAAACATAAATCAATTTACATCTCCACATAGACTATATCATTGATTATTACTTGCTCAATCCATACTGTGTACATGGCATCCAAACACCCACTACCCAGTTTTTATTGACGAAATTAACGGCTATTCTGCTAGCTTTAACAGCAATATTCTGTAGCATCAAAGACAAGTTGGATTTAAGGTTGTATTAAAAAACAAGGAGAAAAATACCAATGAGTGACCTGCTGCTGAGTGAATTGAATAATGCCGGTGTTTTGCGACTGACGTTAAATGATGCCAAGCGTCGCAACGCCTTATCTGAAGCCATGCTTGAGCAATTAGGCACAAGGTTTACCGAGGCCGCCAACGACCCCAAAGTGCGGGTCATTGTACTGGCCGCCGATGGCCCCGCATTTTGTGCTGGACACAATCTCAAAGAGATGACGGCGGGTCGTACTGACGCCGATGCGGGTAAAGCCTATTTCACCAGGATTATGGCATTGTGTTCCGGTGTGATGCAGTCGATTGTACATTGCCCCAAACCTGTTATTGCTGAAGTGGCCGGTATCGCTACCGCCGCAGGTTGTCAGCTGGTGGCTAGTTGCGACCTTGCCATTGCCGCGGATACCGCTCAATTCAGTACCCCCGGGGTGCATATTGGCCTGTTTTGCTCCACCCCCATGGTGGCGCTATCGCGTAATGTGGCCAATAAACATGCGCTGGAAATGCTGTTGACCGGTGATATGACGTCTGCCAGTCGTGCCGCTGAAATTGGTTTAATCAACCATGCCGTTAGCCCTGATGCCTTACGTGATACCACCATGGCAATGGCACATAAAATCGCGTCGAAATCCAGCATGACACTCGCCACTGGAAAGCGTGCCTTTTATGCGCAGCGCGAGATGACGCTAGCCGAGGCTTATGAATATGCGTCTCATGTGATGGTGGAGAATATGCTGGCTCAGGATGCGGTAGAAGGCATTGGTGCTTTTGTCGAAAAACGTCCGCCTCACTGGCAAGACATATAAGCACAGTTTCATCGGAATTCGCATGCATGAGCAGATTCAGATTCAGCACGCGTTCAAACTGTTTCAGGACGTGAATATCACGCCTTGATGATCTGAAACCAGCAATTCCAAGGGTTGTGGCTTCGATATCAAATAGCCTTGTATGAAGTCACACCCCACACTGCGGATCAGGTCGGCCTGCTCGACTGTCTCGACACCTTCCGCTACAACCTGAATACCCAGTTTATGGGCCATCAGCACCATTGCCTCACACAGTGCCAAGGCATCCGAATTTGCACTGAGGTTGGCGATGAAGCAGCGATCAATCTTCAGATAATCGATATCATATCGATGGATATAGGCGAGCGATGAATAGCCAGTACCGAAATCATCCAATGCCACTTGAACACCACGATCTCTGAACACCATCAGTTTTTTAATAGTCTCACAGTTGGGGTCGAGCATGACCCCTTCTGTAATTTCGATAATAATATCGCTGCACCGCAAGCCTTGCGTATCAAGACTGTGAACCCAGTCCGTCAGTTGCGTTTTTTCATGGGCAAACTGGATTGGTGAAACGTTGATGCTGACCTGAAAGCTATCATTGTATGCCTGTTTCAGAGTAGGGAGATCCTTGCACACCTGTTCAAATACTTTTTGTCCGATGGCGATGATCAGCCCATACTCTTCCGCAAGAGGGATGAACTCAGCGGGACTAATCAAACCCTTTTCCGGATGCTGCCACCGAATCAGGGCTTCGGCTTTAATGATACGCTGTGACTCGCAGTCGAGTATGGGTTGGTAGTACACAATCAGTTCGGTATCAATGGCATCGCGTAGATCACTAATGAGCTCACGTTTATGCAGAATTGCCTCTTGCATTGTTGAATCGAAATATTTGAGCCTGTTGCGACCATCATTCTTGGCAGCAAACATCGCCTGATCTGCGGATTTAAGCAACTCCTCCACGGTTCTACCATCCGCTGGATAGATAGCCACCCCAATACTGGTGGTAATGAAGAGACGGTGTGTATCCACCTGTATTGGCTCTGCAAGCAGTTGGAGAATCTGTTCGCAAAGCTCATCGATAGGTTTTGTATGCTTAAGGTCAGTGAGAACGATGGTAAACTCATCGCCACCGAGTCTAGCCAGAAGGTTTGGCTCCCGGATCACACTTTTCAGTCTTCCAGCCACTTCCCGGAGCAGTTTGTCACCGGCATCATGGCCAAGAGTGTCATTAACATCCTTGAAGTTATCCAGATCAAGCATCAACAGACTCAGTTGCTGGTCTTGCTGTTTTGCATAATCGAGTGCCTGGGATAGCTGATAGTTGAGCATATAGCGGTTCGGTAGTGCTGTCAGAGAGTCAACATTGGCCTGGAGCCATATCTGCCGCTCAGCTTCCAGCCGCGTTTCGGCCATCTGCTCAAATTGTTGTTTTAACTGTACCAGCTCAATAACACCATCATTGGCTTTGTTCGGCTCAAAAATACCCCGTTGCAGCTTACGGCTGGCGTCTGTGAGTGCTTCAATCGGTGCAAGCACTCCATTCTTAAGCAACCGACTGCTGATCCGGTAGATGCTCAGCATGACCAGCGAAAACAACAGCAGCGAGAGGTAAAAGCGCTGATTAATGCTTTGTAAGTTAGCCTCAGTCGGCACACCGATAGTCAGAACGAACAACTCTTCATCATTATTATACAGCAGTGGAATGGAATACTTCATCCGCCGAATGCCGTCCACACCCATAAACTGCTCCGCCTGGGAGTGTCCGTTGATTTCTGTGACAACCCTACCCAGTTCATTCTGATTGGCTGGGTAGTTGGCTATTATGGCGCCCTGACTATCGGTAATGAAAGCCGTACTGGACTCCGGCAGGTGGCTGGATTCAAGGTAGTGATTCCACCAATCCAGCGAGACGACGGCAACGGCAACCCCACGTACCTCATCAGTTGCTATATCAGTAACCGGGTAACCGAAATTGATACTGGTGGTATTGGCGGCACGATCAAGTTGAAAGGTGCCGATCGAGAAGCGCCTGTTGGTCAGCGCATCCTGAAAATATGGCCGATCAAACACATTGACATGACGCGTCAATGGATGGGCGTTACACAGCAGATCACCATTGGCCAAGGGAACACCGAGATTCACGAACTGCGTATTGAGATTGAGTATTTTCACCAGAAATTCACCACAGACAGGTGAAGCTGGATCCTGCACTTCAGGTAATTGCACCAGATGAGTCAAATAGGCTTCGGTATCGATGAGAATCCGGCGCTGCAAGTCAGCCAATTCATTAGCTGTCACTTCGACTTGATGCTCCAGATTTAATAACACCTGCTGTCGATACTCCAGCATATCAGCAGAGATGACCAGATAACCGGGCAGTGTTATCAGACCGACTAGCAGCGAGAGGCGATTCCGTAACGACCTTATCAATGCCTCAGACCCCCATGTTATTAATCATTAATAGGGCAAATAACTGCCGCAGGCACACTGAAGCATGTATGGAATTTAATTAAATGTACTTATCAACAATAATAGAAAGGTTATGACTCATTCATAAGCTTGCCAAATTAGACCCCTCAAGCGTCACACACCCGATTGCGTCCCAGACTTTTGGCACGATACAACGCCTCATCAGCATTTTTGATCAGATCGTGTACAGTCAGTGCTTCACTAGGTATAAGACAAGCAACACCAACACTGATGGTCAGGTGTCCATGATAATCGCTGCGAGCATGCTCAATCCTTTCGGCCTCAACACTGCTCATCAGGTTCAACCCCATCTGATGGGCTTCTTCACGCTCGATTCCTGGAAGAATCAGTATAAATTCCTCCCCACCATAACGAGCCACCATATCTGAGGCACGTTGAGCGATGGAAGAGAAGATAATAGCGACGTGGCGCAGACAATCGTCGCCAGCCTGATGACCATAAAGGTCGTTGTATTCCTTGAACCGATCAATATCGATCATAATCACAGAAAGCGGCTCTTTCTTCCGACGCATGATATTCCATTCTTGCGTCAACTTGCGCTCCATCGCCATTCTATTGTGCAGACCGGTTAGTGCATCCATCTCAGAGAGAGTTTTAAGAGCCGCATTGGCGTGCTCCAAGTCGGCTTGCAAGTTTTTCAGGCGCCGTTGTTCTTTCTGGAGTTGCTCATTAGTATGCTTCAGCACTTGGGTTCTTTGCTCAACAGTGTCCAACAGATCATTAAAGGTCACGGCCAAGGCACCAACCTCATCTGAACTGGTTACGACCATGCGCTGCTTATAATCCTTATTGCCAGCAATCGCTACAATACTGTTTTTCAAGTGTTTAATAGGCAAAATAGTCGTTCGTTGCAACCACCACCAGGTAGCCAAAATAACCAGCAAGCCTATAACGATGAACATCAGTATCACGGCCCGGGTGGAGGCTAAACCTATCTGGGTAAAGCGTTCATCAACCTCGGTCGTTATCAAAAAACCACCCGTCTCGCTGATCAGAAAAGGCTGGCGAATACGCATCGGAGCTGATTCGGAAACTACAGTGTCGTACTGGGGCAGACCCCTTAGAGAAGCCTGATCCATTACCCCACTGATCTCGAATTTTAAAGCAACATCTGCCTGCAGTTGAGCTAGCATGTCTTCCGACAAGGTTTTTCCAAAAAGTAAGTAACCCCTGGCCTCCCCCTCACTGAAGCTGTTGTAGATGGGCCGCATGGAAAACAGCACCGGCCAGCCATCAAAGGTAAACAAACCACGATGAGCCTGCTCGATGACGTCTGCATTCAGATCGATGTGCTCGGCCAGCTCCATTGCTTTGGGTAACAGCGTATCGAGTAAGCCACTGGTTTGATCGACGACCTCGGAATCCGGTTGGAACTCATAAATGCCAGCCCAGAGAGGTTCCCCCTGCAGGTAAGCGTCCATTCCAAGACGTCCTAGAGCCAGCCTATTTTTAAATTTACAGTAGCCTCAGACTTTAAAAAACGAGG
>NZ_JBLXDN010000028.1:0-45981 GCF_048264025.1 Nitrincola sp. | reverse complement strand
TATAAGGTATCACCAGGTCTTCTCAGACCACTTAAGGATGTGAAGTAAGTCTATAACGTCCTAGAATGAACGATTACGTTCCCCTCCCACTTCCCAGCAACGCCTTACATTAGACTCATCGGTAAAAGCGACTCCTTGAGCAGAAGGTGCAAATACTACATATTCATCAAGTTCATTTGAAATCAGGTATTTAGAATACATAGCTATACCACACTTGGTATTCCACGGAGTCACAAGCCCGATCTTCGAGCAGGATAAGTCTTTACCCTCCTGTACGCCTGACTCAACAAATAAATCTCCAATAACTACAGATAGAGCAGCGATATCCTCAGATGTTGCTTCCTGAGCGCTGGGTAAGTTACTTATTTCATTCATAAGGTCATTGCAGGTGATTTTTGCTAGACGCTTTTGCTCCCCAAGGCTAGCAAACAAGCGTTCACAGGCTGCAAGCGCAACCTTTGCAGAAAGGTCCCATGAGAATTTTTTTGCCTGTATTAGCCCAGCCTCAACCAGTTCAGCTCTAAGACTAGCATTCGTCAACACCTCTAACATCTTGGAACTTATACTATCTACACTGTACGGATCAAATAACGCCTTCTCGTTCCCAATAACCTCTGGAATACTTGTCGCGTTTGAACCTATGACTGGCACGCCACATGACATAGCCTCCAAAACGGGAAGGCCAAAACCTTCACGGAGAGAAGGAAACACAAATAAAAAGCAAAGATTATAGAGCATCAATAACTCTTCATCTTCTACCTTCCCTACAAAAATCAAGTCGCCCTCTGACAACCCGGCACTCAAGCCAACAGACTTAAGGCGATCATAAACTCCATCCCAGCCATTTCCTACGATTACAAGCTGATATTTATCACACACCTCATTAGGGAGCTTTGAATAGGCTTTAATTAAATACTCATGGTTTTTCCTTTGGTCAAAGCTCCCTGTATACAGAATAAAATCTTTACTAAAACCATACTTATCTTGAAGCTTTTTATTGGCAGCTTCACTTACATCTATTTTTCTGAATTTTGCATCAATTGCAGACGAAATATTTTCTACTTTATCCGGATGCAATCCAAGCTCTTGCAAAGCCTCAAACCTTGAATACTCAGATATGGAAAGAAGAATGTCAGCACGACTCAAATCATCAAGCTTGCGATAATAATGTGTCTTGGCTCTAGCATCCGATAAATACGTTTCACTCTCAACCAAAGGAATTAAATCGTAGAGTATTACTACAGTTGGTATGCCGCTCAGCAATCTCGACACTGATACTACTGCGTTATCACCCAAGCCCTCAAACAAACTGGTTACAAAAACAATATCTGGGCTCAATTTTGAAATGAAATACTCCCTGAGAAGCTCTGACGATCTAGCCCTGAAAGTATTATTTGGATCCAACTCAAATACGGGACCCACCACATCACAAATATGTATGTTATCCTTGCTAATCAATCCATCCAGCGAATCGTATATTTCAGCGTCACCACTCCTCATCAAAGAGCTAAGCACTATATGAATATCGTGACCGTTGGAATTTCGAAGCATCCCTTGCACTAAATTCATCGAGTATCGACCAATCCCGCCGTGACGACTCCCGGACTGACATGACTGCAGATCAATTACAATACGCATCAGCGTTCCCTACCACTGTTATGCTGAATCAACGTGTTCAGCTTGAAGTAAACACTCCGCGCATTTTTTGAAAGATGGGATATATCCAATTCTTGGTCTTTTATAGTCGCTGAGGTTAATTCCAGGTATTCATTTTGCATAACAGCGTTTCCCACCGAGTCTACATTTGCCATAACGCCAGCCCTATGGGCAAGGGTCATCAAGTACCCACGAAAAGCAGGGAAATGGCGCAACCAAGTACTAAGCTGCTGTGCCAGCTGAGGTCGATGCAGCACAGCACGCATCGCCATCAATAGAATGGGGTTTATGAACTTACGCACCAATCTCAGAGGAAGAGACACACCTATTTGACGTGCAAAAAGGCCGAGCTCGCGCAGTGGTCGGGTGATGCGCCAGGAACGACTGGCATATAAAGTTTCACGAGCCCTATTGGCCTCATCAGCTAGAGTCCACCAGTGATGGGATAGGTGGTTCAACTCGTCAATTTTGGCTTTAGCTAGAGTCAACTCACTCTGCAAGCACGTTGCATGAGCCTCGGCTGCTTGAGCCCTGGCCTCAGCTTGCGTTGCTCTTTGCACCGCCGTTTCCGCCAGCGCTTCTGCGGTCACTATTTTTTCATTTTGAATTACACAAAAACTGTTAGTTGCCAAACCAGAAAAAGAAAAACCATCGAATACATTAGGTGGGCACCTAAAATACTCCTTTAATTCTTCATGCTCGTCTGATAAATAGAACCTGTTCAGTCCATCGAAGTAAACAAACGCATAGCCCGCCGCTAAAATAATACTTTCCCACTCCGCAAAACTTTCTTTCTGAGTGAAGGGTAACGTCGATTCGATAACAATAATCCAAGGTTTGACTAATGACAGATCCAACCCCAACAAGACACTTTTCTCAGCTCCCTCAACATCTATCTTCAAAAAATGAACTGGCGCACTATGTAACTCAGCACAAATATCCGTTAGCCGTCTAACAGCAACCTTGCGTTCCACCCCAGCATAACCATGGTTTGTCTCATGGTCTAAGGCAATATCTCTCACAGCTGTAGAAAGCCCGGTATCAGGGATTTCATAAAATGAAATTTCACCCTCTTCCGCACCAGCCGCAATACCCAAATTAATATCACGAGGCCTTTCCTGCTTTAGCTTCTCATACCATTGACCCACTGGTTCAATATTTATGCCACGCCAGCCGTGATCGTAAAACAGCTTGGTTACAGAGTCGATTTCTGGATCGTTAGCACCCACATCGATATAAAAGCCCACTTCAACATGCTGTAGCGCACGCCATAACATAACGTCTTCAAAGTTCTGTGCATATGTAGTTATTGACACAGTCTTCTCCACATCTCTTGGGCCTCAGCCGCACTCAAATCTTCATCTAGTTCGCATGTGTAGCCTGTTGTTTCAAAAATACCCAACTGGCTTTCTACAATCTGCTGAACACACGGCGCCGGAATTAGTTTTCGCCACAGACCAGGCTGTCCTTGCCAAAAATGGTTGTTAGTCGAAGTTGAACGTAAAGCCTCAAGGCTATTATTCTGAATAACCTCAGACAACTCCACTTCCGTAGGACCAATAAATGCAATGATATGAGCTAATGCTTGCGCTGTATTGGCAACCATATCTTCATAGCGCACGACAACGCTCTCTACATGCTCACTCCATGCGGCAGACACATTGAGCAATGCATGGGCACGCTTACTTTTGGTATAATCAAGGAATTCCTGACTTGTCGGCGAGCTCCCTTGGATGGAAGCTTCGCTGCCATGTTTCCCCAACAACCATTGCGCAGTCTGCGGCTCATACAGAGAAAACTGCAGGATGGATAGAAGCACATCCAAGGGATGCCGCTGAAGAACCACCACTTTAAATCCATGCTGCTGCAGCCTACCAATAAAATCAGGCGTTTTCTCCCAATGAACCTGCAGAACAAAATTACCCTTTGGCAAGGCATCCCACTTGATCTCTTCAGGTGAGTGCACAGCAACATGCTCTGCATGATAAAGGCCCGCTAACATTAATCGCAGCCAGGTATTTCCGGAGCGAGGTGTGCTAATCACTGCAATTCTTATCGGGCTAGAGATCGGAGGGTGAACAGCTATTTCAAATTTAGCATTCAGGCTGGAGGAACCTATAAAAACTGGCCTAGCTAAATTAACCACATCGAACACCAGTGGGTTTTCGGATTTGTGAAAACAGTTTTCAAGCTTGTTACTCGAACTGACAAGCCCAAAGCATACGGCGTAAGAACCAGGGCCTAAGGTGCATGTGAAAGCAAGACGAAAAGTAACGTATGAGCCCGCTTCGACATTTTCGACTACTTGATGGGTATGCCAAGTATTGCTTCCCCAAACGATATGCCCCGTACGATCCGTGATGCGGTTACCGAGAATCAGTCGTGGTAATTGTTTAGACGCATAGGCTTTTATCTCAACAACTAAATCCTGCCCGACACGAGCAATAGCGACATCCTCACCACTGACCGCATCCAGCAGACGAAGGCTATCCACTCTCGCCTCCCGCGTACCGTATTCAGTTCGCAGCCACCCCCCTTCATCGCGCCGCTGCTCTATCGTGAGCCTCAAACTTTCCTTCTCGGCAATGATTGCGCTGTAATAATCCAACACTTCATCTGGCACCCCGTCTCTAATGACTCGCCCCTTATCCAGAAGAATAACGCGATTACAGAGCACTCGGATATCCCCAGCACTGTGAGTCACTAATAAAATCGTTGTGCCTTGCTCTTTAAACTGCCGGATTCTATCGAAACTCTTATGCTGGAAGTAACTATCTCCAACCGATAACGCCTCATCGACTATGAGGACCTCCGGCCGAAAAGCCGTAGCTACGGAAAACGCCACACGGGCTTGCATACCACTTGAGTAAGTACGCACGGGCTCATCGAAATACTCGCCAATTTCGGCGAATGCTTCAATCTCGGGCATGACTTGCTGGATCTGCTCAAAACTAAACCCCATCAGCCCGGCAGCATGGAAAGCGTTTTGCCGCCCGGTCAGTTCACCATTAAACCCCATACCCAGCTCAAGAATAGCGGCGATACGACCGTTCATTTGTACGCTACCTTCTGTTGGATGCAAGGTGCCTGTAATCATCTTCAAGAGCGTGCTTTTGCCCGCACCATTTTGTCCCACTATCCCGATAGACTCCCCCGGCTGGATATCAAAACTGACATTGCGCAGCACCCAATTTTCTTCACGCGGTTTAACCGACAGGCCAAACCAACCGGCGATCCGCAGCCATTCCGAGGGGTAAACACGATAGGCCTTGCCTAAGTTATTAACGGTAAGCAGGCTCATAAGGCATCTGCCATTTCAGGCGCCGCACGGCGAAACATAAACAACCCCAAAAGCATCAGCACGGTGGCAATAGCGGCTATAACTAAGACTTGTCCAAGTTGAGGCACGGCATCGTAAACCAAAATATCGTGATAAGCGGTAACAACGGGATACATAGGATTCAGCGCGATGAAGCCTTTAAGATCATCAGGGATGATATCCAGGGGATAAACGATGGGGGTAAACCAGAATAAAATCTGCAACACGATAGGTACAACCTGGCCTACGTCCCGAACAAACACATTGAGTACGCCGAGAATCAAACCCACGCCAATAGCCAGCGCCACCACGGCCAGTGTCAGGGGCAACAGCCAAAGCATTGTCAGGGTCGGGGCATGACCGAGAACACCAAATACACCAAGCATGGCCAGAAACAGCAACAGATTGTTCAATGTACAAGAGCCAGCCACGATGCAGGGTAAAGTAATACGCGGAAACATCATTTTCTTTATCAAATTGCCTTGCTCGATAAAGAGCGTGAGGCAGCGACTAATAACTTCCGAAAACAAGCTCCAGGCGAGTATGCCAGACATTAGATAGATAGCGTACGCATATTTGTTATCAATACCTGGCAGTCTAGCCGCCAGAACATTTGAGAGAATCAGCGCATAAATAGCTACTTGCGCCAGCGGGTTAATAATCATCCACAGCCCGCCCAAACGGCTACGAGCAAAACGAGTAGTAAATTCGTTGCGAATGGACGAGATCACAAAGCCCCGGTAACGCCAGAGGCTAGCTAATAAACCAAACATAATAACTCCTGGATAATTTCGTTAAGCTTCAGCAAGGCGCTGTTCTATAGCACTCGAACGCTACCACGTTCTGTAAAATATCCAGATTATAGGAAGTGGGACACAATCTCAGTTACTTCGCCGGTCACTATACCCGCACTATGGCGGGTATAGTAGCCAGCTATAAAGCAGTTAAAGGACTCGACGAGTTCGTCATGGTTGATATCATCTAGGGGGGTATACAGGCCAACGCCATTGATTACAGTATTCAAACAGGGTGCTCCAGTCTGGCTTGATCACAAGGACTCATCCCAACTGTTATTATCAGATCAGGACGCGCAGGCATTGTCCTGCATGATAGAGACTAAATCCAGTCTCGTAAGCCAAGGATCTAAGTCCACGCTGCTTAATAGGTTGCGGCCGACTCAATGGCAGGGGTAGCCAGGCATCATTGCCTTCGGCCAGCCAGTGCGCGAAGCCTTTCCCCATCAGGGTGCCGGTGGTGTTGCCACGGCCATTGTAGCCACTGGCGGCAATCAGTCCGGGAGCCGGTTCATAGATGCGCATCACATGATCCGGGGTAAAGCCCATGCGTCCAGTCCAGTGCATTTGCCAATCCACTGTACCTAATTGAGGAAAATAGTGCTTCTGAATCCGGTCAGCCCAGCAGCGCAACAGCGCCTCAGGCTTCCGTTCACCGCTTCCCAAGCTACCGAGTATCAGCCGACCCGCCTCATCTCGGCGAATACTGCTGAGCACCGTACGCGTATCCCAGGCGCCTTGCCCACCAGGTAAAATGCTTGCAGCGGCGTCACCTTCCAAGGGCGTCGATGCTACCTGATAGTAGTAACCGCTAAAGAAATGTTGGGACAGATCCGACCAGTCACCCTGAGTGTAAGCGTTACTGGCCAGTACTACCTGACCGGCTTTAACCTGACCGGTTGGGGTAGACACTAACCAGCCATCCCCATCACGGGTTAAAGCCGTCACCGGACTGTGACAAAACAGCTGTGCTCCCAGGGATACCGCCGCCCGTGCTAAACCTCGGGTATAGGCACAGGGGTTAATTGTGCCTGCACGTCGATCCAGTAACGCGGCAGGTATTTGGCTACTGCCGGTCAAGGCGTCAACCTCGACCCCTTTAAACAGTTCAACCGGTGCGCCCTGACGGCTGAACTGTTCAAAGCGCTGCTGCAGGGCTTTAACACCCCGCTGGTTATGCGCCAGATGCAAGGTACCCTCGCGTCTCGCTTCACAGGCTATGGCGTAGCGTTCGATTAACTCAAACACCAATGCAGGCGCGTTACCCAACAAACGGTTGGCACGCTCCCCCCGCTCAGCACCGAGGCGTGTACAGATGTCTTCAGGGGGTAACCACATGCCGGCATTCACCAGCCCTACATTGCGGCCCGATCCACCGGTAGCCACTTCATCTGCTTCCAGGATACAGCTGGCAATGCCCATCTCCTGCAGATGTACAGCGGTGGATAACCCGGTAATGCCGCCACCGATAATGCACACCTGGGTCTGCACACGGCTATTCAAGCGCTGACTTTCAGGCGGCGTTTCAGCCGATGTCAGTTGCCAAAGACACTGTTCCAGCATAGCCACCTCGTTACTGGCTCACGACCAGACTCAATCGAACTTAATGCCCTGTGCCAGCGGAAGTTCACGTGAATAATTGACCGTATTAGTCTGACGACGCATATAGCTTTTCCAGACATCCGATCCGGATTCACGACCACCGCCGGTTTCTTTTTCACCACCGAAAGCACCGCCAATTTCAGCACCACTCGGACCGATGTTAATGTTAGCAATACCACAGTCACTGCCTACATCAGACACAAAGTTTTCCGCTTCACGCACATCCGTGGTGAAAATGCAGGACGACAGTCCCTGCGGTACATCGTTGTTCAGGGCAATCGCTTCATCCAGTGTGGAGTAGCTGATCACATAGAGAATCGGGGCAAAGGTTTCCTGACGCACCAGATCCGTCTGGGCATCCATCTCCACAATAGCCGGTGATACATAATAGGCATTCGGGTAGTGGTCTTCCAACTGCCGCTCACCGCCATAAACTTTAGCCCCGGCATCGCGGGCTTTTTTCAGTGCTGTCTGCATATTCTGATAGGCATCGGCATCGATCAACGGACCGACTAACGCGCCTTCCAGAGGATGACCTACAACGATGCCACTGTAGGATTTTTTCAGCCGCGTCAGCAGCTCTTCGCGCAGTGAAGTATGCACAATCAGACGACGCAAAGTCGTACAGCGCTGTCCAGCGGTTCCCACTGCCGAAAACAGTATTGCTCTGACGGCCATATCCAGATCGGCACTAGGTGCCACGATCATGGCGTTGTTGCCGCCCAGTTCCAGAATACAACGACCGAAACGCGCCGCTACCAACGGAGCCACTTCACGGCCCATACGCGTGCTGCCGGTCGCACTGATCAGCGCTACACGTGAGTCTTTAACCATTACCTCGCCGGCTTCACGCTCACCGATCACTACCTGACTCAGGCCGGCAGGAACATCATCACCGAACTCCTGCATCGCCTGTTCCAGCAATGCCTGACACGCCAGCGCGGTCAGTGGGGTTTTTTCTGAAGGTTTCCACACCAGACTGTTACCACATACCAGCGCCAGCGCCGCATTCCAGGCCCAGGGAGCCACCGGAAAGTTAAACGCCGTAATCAGACCAATAGTACCCAGTGGATGCCAGGTTTCACGCATATGATGACCGGGACGCTCAGACGCAATGGTCAAACCGAATAACTGGCGTGACTGGCCTACCGCCAGATCACAAATATCGATCATTTCCTGAACTTCGCCCAGGCCTTCTTGCAGAATTTTGCCGCACTCCCAGGAAACCAGTGCGCCGAGATCATCTTTGTGACGACGCAAGGCATCACCAAACAGGCGAACCAGTTCACCACGGCGAGGAGCCGGAACACAGCGCCACTGTTCAAAGGCGGCCTGTGCCGCTGTGATTTTCGCGTCTACCTCAGCCGATGTGTCGACTTTCACCTGACCGATGACACTGCCATCTACCGGTGTCATCACACTCAGACATCCACCCTGCCAGCTATCGTCGCTGACACCCAAACGTTGCATAATGGCCTTAATCATTGTCACTCCTGTTAGCTCTCGGAATTGATTTAACCAGAGTATGCTTAGTAGCCAAGGCTTTACACAAGCGACGATTTTGACCAATATCATTCTTTTTTTTCATGAAAAGTAGCCGAGACAATGAACAAACGCCACCTTCCATCGCTAAGTGCCATGCAATGTTTCGAAGCCGCCGCACGGCATATGAGCTTCACCCGTGCGGCGGATGAGCTCAGCCTGACGCAGAGTGCTGTAAGCAAACAGGTGTCGCAACTGGAAACGCTGCTGGCCCACCATCTGTTCCGGCGCGTGCGCAAACGCCTGCAGCTCACCCCCGAAGGTTCGGTGTATCTGACCGAGGTGAGAAAAATTCTGTCACAAGTGGAAATGTCGACACGCTATATGCGCTCTTATGGAGCAGACAGTGAAGTATTGAATGTTGCCACCCTGCCCACCTTCGGGTCGCGCTGGTTGATCCCGCGTCTGAAGGGTTTTCGTTTCAGTCATCCGGATATTTCCCTGAATATCACCAACCGGGCTGATCCCTTTGATCTGGAAAAGGAACGCATCGATATTGCGTTTTTCTTTGGCCACGGAGCCTGGCCAGGTGCCGAATGCGTGCATTTGCTCAACGAAGAGATAGTGCCTGTCTGCGCCCCGGATCTACTCAGCACGGAAGGCCTGCAAAACCCCATGCAACTCACCCGTCTGGTGCTGATGCAGAATGCGCAGCGCCCGGAAGCCTGGCATGACTGGTTTGAAGCTCAGGGGTTCTATACCGAACAAAGCTATCACGGTCCTCGCTTTGACAGCTTTTACATGTCCATCCGCGCCGCGCAAGCGGGTTGCGGCGTGGCACTGGTACCACGTTTTCTGGCCGCCGAAGAACTGCAGGAAGGCAAGCTGGTGATTCCCTGGCAGTATGCACTGAAAAGTCGTGATGCCTACTATATGGCTTTTCCAGAACACAAGGCGGAGCTGAGTAAAATCAGCCGCTTCACTGACTGGATTTCAACACGACTGGATAATGACCTGGATTCAGAGTCGCCGTGTATTAACGAAAATTTGGAATGATCTCAGAGAAAAGTTTCACTTGTCGCCCGCCGTGCTTATCTGGTTTGATATGAGAAAATGACGCAATCAGGAATTTTCCAGTGGATACGAGCTACCTGACACCAGACCAATTACGCACGCTGTTTTCATCCGCCATGTCAGACATGTACCGCAGTGAAGTGCCTCAGTATCAGACCCTGCTGGATCTGGTAGATGAGGTGAATCAGCGCGTACTGGCTGATAACCCGACTCTGAAACAGACGCTGGAACAGCGTGGTGAACTGGAACGCCTGAGTCTGGAGCGTCATGGCGCCATCCGCGTCGGTCGGGCCGACGAGCTCGCCATGCTACGCCGTCTTTTTGCCGTGATGGGCATGTTCCCGGTCGGCTATTATGATCTTTCCAGCGCAGGCGTACCGGTGCATTCCACCGCCTTCCGCCCGGTCGATGAGGACGCCCTACAGAAAAATCCGTTCCGCATTTTTACCTCCTTGCTGCGCCTGGAATTGATCCAGGATCAAGCCTTGCGTGAACAGGCCAGCCACATACTGCAACAACGTGATATTTTCACCCCTGCGCTAAAACAACTGATTGAACTGGCCGAGCAACAGGGTGGACTCAACGCCGCTCAGGGTCAGGCCTTGGTGACTGAAGCATTAGAAACTTTCCGCTGGCATGATACAGCTACTGTTGATGCTGCCACCTATCAGGCGCTGCTAGAGCAGCATCGTCTGATTGCTGATGTGGTGTGTTTTCGTGGGCCGCACATCAATCACCTCACCCCGCGTACTCTGGATATCGATGCTGTACAGCAGCGTATGCCCGAGTACGGCATCACTCCCAAGGCGGTAATCGAAGGACCACCGCGTCAGCAATGCCCAGTGTTATTGCGCCAGACCAGTTTTAAAGCCCTGCAGGAAGCGGTTCGCTTCACTGATGGCAGTCATGGGCAGCACACCGCACGCTTTGGCGAGATAGAACAACGTGGTATGGCACTGACCCTCAAGGGCCGTGACCTCTACGACCAGCTATTGCATAGTTCGCTCAATCAGACAGCAGGAGTCGACCTGGATAATGCCAGCCACCAGCAGCAACTGAGTCAGATATTTAAAGCCTTTCCTGACCAGGAAGACGCCCTGCGTGAGCAGCAACTGGCATACTTCCGCTACCGTCTAACTGATAAAGGTCGTGCAGCCATACCCTTGAGCAACATACCCACTCTGCAGCAGCTGATTGATGATGGACTGGTTTTAGCTGAACCGATCATTTATGAAGATTTTTTACCTGTCAGTGCCGCCGGGATCTTCCAATCCAATCTGGGTGACGATGACAAAGCATTGCAGGCTGGCCAGGCCAATCAGCAGGCCTTTGAAGCAGCACTGGGAACCGCCGTGCTGGACCCGTTTCAGCGTTATGCCGATCTGGAACAGGAATCACTACAGCGTACAGTAGAACAACTCGCGCCCTAGCGCTTCGCCTAATCCGTGCAAGTATTGTAGACTGAAGGTCTCCTTGGCCTTCAGTGGATGGTACAGATGTCAGTGTTCAAACCCGATCAGATTCAAATAGGTATCAGTGCCTGCCTGCTGGGCGAACAAGTACGTTTTGATGGTGGACATAAACAATCACGTTACTGCATGGATGAACTGTCACGGGTATTTCACTATGTACCCGTTTGTCCGGAGATGGCGATTGGCATGGGTACGCCACGTAAAACGATTCGTCTGGTGAATTACAGCGGTGAAGTGCGTGTTCAAGCCAGCGATGACAGCTTTGATGTCACTGAACAACTGATCGACTATGCAACTGAAAAGTCGGCTGAGCTGAATTTCCTCAGCGGTTACATTGTCTGTGCCAAATCTCCGACCTGTGGCATGGAACGGGTCAGACTCTATGACGGCAAAACCGGCTACAGCGAAAAAGCCGGTGTCGGTGTCTTCGCCCGCAGGCTGATGGAAACCTATCCGTTATTGCCGATAGAGGAAGATGGTCGCCTGTACGACTTAGTATTGCGCGAGAATTTTATCACCCGGGTATTTGCCTATCATGATTGGCACAAGCTATTGGCCGAAGGGCTCAGCCGTAAAGCCATTGTCGCCTTTCATACCCGTTACAAGTATCTGCTGATGGCACACCATCAGGAACAGTATCGTCAGTTAGGCCGTCTGGTTGCCAACTTTACCGATGACCTGGACAAGGATGCACAGAACTATTTCACCCTGTTCATGCAAACGCTGATGCACCATGCCAATCGCCGCAGCCATACCAATGTACTGCAGCATATTCAGGGATTTTTCTCCGACCGACTGACCGCCAGGCAGAAGCAGGAACTAAAAGGCAGCATCGACAAGTACCGTGAAGGCCTGTTGCCCTTGCTGGTACCTGTGACGCTGATTCGACACTATCTGAATGAGTTTGAAGAGCCCTTCGTCGATCAGCAGGTTTACCTTAACCCGCATCCCGAAGAGCTCAAACTGCGTTACGGTTATTGAACCAGTTCAGCCGGGCAAACACGCACATTGTTGAACCCGGCATCACGCAGGTTCTGAGCCTGCAACTGACTCATTACCCCTTTGTCGCAATAGAGCCAGTACTCGCGGCTCTGATCCAGTGCAGCAAAGCCACTGTGCAATCGGTAAAAAGGCATGGGCACCACATCCACCTGTGACAGGCGCAACGGCGCATTATCCACCTCGTCAGGGGCGCGCACATCCAGCACCACCACCTGCTCATTGAACGACGCCGAGGCTGGCAACAGATCCGGAGCGATCGCTCTGGCGGCCAGATCAGCCGGTATTTCAGTAATTGGCTGGTAGCTGGCCGTCGCCAGCGCATCCGCCATCACCGCCTGGCTTAACCTGGCTTCAGCCGCTTCAACCTCATGCAGCTTGGCTCGCGTCGTCGGACGATTGCTGATCACTGCACAGTATTCAGGAATCGCCTCGGCATACACCGCCGCACCGATCATTTTCGCCTGATCAACTATCGCCTGTTTATTGGTGGTAATCAGCGGCCGTAGAATCAGTCGATCCGTTGCCCGGTCGATTACTTGCAGATTAGTCAGTGTCTGGCTGGATACCTGGGAGATGGCTTCACCCGTGATCAGCGCCGTGGTTTTCAACCGCGAGGCGACCCGGTCAGCACAACGAATCATGCAGCGTTTTAGCACCACCCCCATCAGCGGGTTATCCACCTGGGTCAGAATATCCTCAACCACCGCTTCAAAGGGCACAGTAACAAATTTGACCCGATGCGAACGTCCGTAACGCTGCCAGAGATAGTAAGCTACCTGCTTAACTCCCTCTTCATGCGCCGGACCGCCAAGACGGAAAAAGATAAAGTGAGTGTATATCCCACGCTGCAGCATCTGCCAGGTAGCCACACAGGAGTCGTAACCACCGGAAATCAGCGTGGCGACATTTTCCTGTGTACCCAGCGGGTAGCCACCCATGCCTTCACGGCGGCGGTTAATAATAAACAAGCGCTGATGATGTACTTGTAACACCACCTGCTGATCCGGATTTTTCAAGCGCACACCAGCGTTATCGGTATGCTGAAAGAGGTAACTACCGACATAGCGTTCCAGATCGATAGAACGGAAATCATGCACGCCCGCACGCTGCACCCGCACAACAAAAGTCTTACCACGCAGTGAATCACCGACAGACTCAAGGGTCAGTTCACAGATACGATCAAAATCCGGCAGCTCGTATTCCTGTGCTTCCATAAAATGATGTATGCCGGGAATGCAGGTCAGCGCATCGCTGATTTGTGTGGTAATCAACTCAGGTGCGTCTTCACCAACTTCGACTTCCAGCAGATCCCAACAGCCGCCGACCCGCGCAGGCTCCCAAATTTCTTTGACAATCTGGCGAATATTCTTCTTCAGCTGCTTGATCTGCTGCTGACGCACGGCACGGCTTTTAACCGTAATTTCCGGGAAAAAACGAATAATATATTTCATGGCAATCTGGGGAATCAGAGCTCCGATCAGGCTTTCTTAACGAATTCAGACTTGAGTTTCATCGGTCCAATACCATCGATTTTGCAATCGATATCATGATCACCACCGACTAAACGAATATTCTTCACGCGTGTGCCTACCTTCACTACCAGTGAAGAACCCTTGACCTTAAGATCCTTGATCACAGTGACGGTATCGCCATCCTGCAACGGATTGCCATTGGCATCGCGGATAGATAAACCTTCATCGCCAGCATCAGCCGCCGCATCTTTAGGCCACTCATGCGCACATTCAGGACAGACATACATCAGTCCATCTTCATAGGTATAAGTTGACTCGCAGGCTGGGCAGTTAGGCATATCACTCATGGCAGTACCTTGTCTTTAGCAGGAAAAAATTAACCTTGCTTAGCGACAAGGCCTTGAAGGCTGCGCATCATGCCAGAAAATGCACAATTTTTCTATGGCTGAGATGCTGGACATGCCTTCAATGCAGATTAATTTCTTTGGCTATTACCACCAGATAGAGTCACATAGCCCTAGCGCATCTGGAACAACTCCTGGTGAAATTGACCAGCAGGATAGCCCTCATCGACCAGATCCTGACGCAACTGTTTTCCAAAAGCGACCGGTCCACAGAACCAGAAACTGGCCTGCTGCCATTGCGGTACACTTGAACGGATTTTGTCTGCATCCAGCCGACCATCTCTTGGGCTGATCAACAGATGCAGTCGTATACCGGCGGCGGCCACATCGGAGGTCAGCTTGTCCAGGGCGGCCTGATCCATATCGGCGGTGGTATGGAACAGGTCGATAGGTTTTTCACCCGGCTCGGCCGACAGCTGTTTCATTCGTGCAACAAATGGGGTGATGCCTATACCGGCACTAACCCACACCTGCCGTGGCCGATTATCGCGGAAATCAAAACATCCATAGGGACCTTCTACTTCTATGGTTTTACCCTCTTGCAACTCATCCGGTAAGCGGCTGGTGTAGTCACCGAGCGCCTTGGTGATAAAGACAAGACGCCGATCATTCGGGTTCCAGGAGGATGCGATGGTGAACGGATGAGCACCTTCCTTAGGGTCAGAAGTAACGAAGGCAAACTGACCGGCCGTGTGCCCTGGCCAGAGGTTATCCATAACCAGGGTAGTTTCCAGAACCTGCAGGCTGGGATAGCGGGTCAGCGACTGAATCCGGCCTGTCGCTCGGCGCACCGAACCTATGCGACCCGCGATAGAATAGCAGGCAGAGATACATCCTCCGACCAGCAACAGCCCCATCAACCACCCCACGGGTTGTGTCCAGTAGTCGAATTTCATCAGAACCACTGCGTGGAAAACCATCAGCAAGTACAGCGGCGCAATAAGCCTGTGGGTTTTGGCAAACAATCGGTATGGAAAGCGTTTGACCAGAGCCAAAACGATCAACACCACTATGGCATAGAAAGCCCATTCACCCACACTTTCTGCCAGCCCTCGCTGGCTTCGCAGACCGGCTTCCACGGCACCCAGAGTCTCCTGCATACCTGCAGATCCTCGCGCCGGTCTATCCAACCAACCCCAACCAACCATCCATTTGGTGCCCTTGGCCCACCACCAGTGCAGAGCCGCCATCACCAAAGCCGTTATACCCAGCCACTTGTGCAGACGGTACATTTTATCCAGTCCTCGCAAGTGGGGCTCCAGCCATTTAGGACGCAGAGCCAGGATCATGGCAAGGCTCATCACCGCCATGGCAATGACACCACTATACTGGACAAACCCAGCGCGGAAAGAGAAATAGGACAGTGGTTCAGGCCACAGAGTATCAGCCATCAGCCAGGCCAGAGTAAGAACCGCCAGAAAGGCGACGAACAAGGTTTTAATGTGTTTCATCAGAGATTCCATCCAGAAACAGGTATAGTGAAAATCAACACCTGGCGGTGTTTAGACGCTTTCAGATGGCTTAAGTATGCACCCGGCAACTGCAAAGCGGGGTTGCGCAAAGGTAAAGTTGCGTAAAGGCACATGATAATAGTGGTTTATGAAAATGGTGTTTAAAAATCAAATTCAGGGCATTACTACCCAGCTTTTTCTATTCAACCCGAGCTGAAGCATGGTAGGATTTATGCAAGGATTTTGAACAAGGATGCAACATGAGCCTGTCTATTTACCAACTGAAAACTCGCTTTCAAGCCCTGCTCAGACCCAGTGTTATGTTACTGTATAAATGGGGCATCACCGCGAATCAAATCACCCTGTTTGCTGCACTCGGTTCTATCGGCTTAGGGGCCTTGCTCTTCTTTAACGCCCATCATCCCTTGATGTTCCTGCTGCTGCCTATTTGGATGGTATTACGGATGGGATTGAATGCGGTTGATGGCATGTTAGCCCGCGAATTTGGACAGGCGAGTTATCTTGGCGCTTACTTGAACGAATTGGCCGATGTAGTTTCTGATGCCGCCCTTTATCTTCCCTTTGCGATGCTACCAGGTGTTCACTTTGAGCTACTGCTTGCTATTATATTTATGTCAGTGCTTAGCGAATATGCAGGCGTGCTCGGCCCAATGATCGGCGCTACACGTCGCTATGATGGCCCCATGGGCAAAAGTGATCGTGCCTTTGTGTTTGGCTGTTTAGGTTTGGCTTATGCCTTGGGTCTCCTATCAGCCAACATACTTAACCTGGTCCTGCTGATCACCCTGTGTCTGTTATTCGTCACACTCATCAACCGCATCCGCAAAGGTATTCAAGACGCGAACACATCACTCTAAAAGGATATTTCACGTATGTTTGCTCATCTGCTGCGCTTTATTTTAATCGGCTTAGCAAAATTCATCACCGGAGCCCGAGCCGTTGGTAACCTTGAATTTGAACAGGACGCTTCACCAGCCCTCTATTTTGCTAATCACACCAGCCATGGTGATTTTGTTTTACTTTGGGCCAGTCTACCTGCTGATGTTCGTCAAAAAACACGCCCGGTAGCGGGTGCAGATTATTGGGATAAAACCCCTCTTAGACGCTTTATAATTCACCAGGTTTTTAATGGTGTATTAGTCAGTCGAGAAGGTTGCCAACCAACCGACAACCCGCTTGAGCCTTTGCTTAAGGCATTGGATCAAGGTGACTCACTCATTTTTTTCCCAGAAGGAACGCGTAACCTGAGTGACGAGCCGTTATTGCCATTTAAATCCGGCTTATACCATTTAACTAAACATCACCCCGCTCTTAAACTACAACCTGTCTGGATCAGCAATTTAAACCGCGCCATGCCCAAGGGTTACCCTCTGCCCTTACCCTTGCTTTGCACCCTAAACTTCGGCCCCCAGTATTGCGCATCGAGCCAGGTCAGCAAAGACGATACGTTACATTTAGCGTCTAGCGAACTGCTCTCTCTGAAACAGGACACCCCCGTATGAATACAACCACGCTGTTTCTGTTTTTAGGGTTAGGTGCTTTTTTATTACTCGCATCGCTCATCGGGCAACTGCTGGCATGGAAACAAGGCAAGACTGCGGTTGTTGATAACCTCAATCAGAGGATTAATGCCTGGTGGGTGATGGTACTTGTCCTGGGGGCTACTTTTGCTGCAGGTAAATATGCAGTTATTTTGCTCTTTTTAGGCATTTCCTTTTATGCACTGCGTGAGTTTTTAACCCTATTGCCAACACGACGAGGGGACTACTGGGCTCTACTCGTGGCTTTTTATGTTGCATTGCCGATGCAATACCTGCTTATTGCTATCGATTGGTATGGACTGTTTTCAATTTTCATCCCCGTGTATGTGTTCTTACTGCTGCCCATCCTGGCTTCAATCAGTGGCGACACACAGCACTTTTTGGAAAGAACCGCCAAAGTGCAATGGGGATTGATGGTTGCCGTCTATTGTATTTCTGCAGTACCGGCGTTGCTAACGCTAGAGATCATTGGCTACGAAGGGCGTAACCTGCTTCTAATTGCGTGGTTAATCCTAGTAGTTCAACTTTCTGATGTATTGCAATACGTGTGTGGAAAACTGATGGGCAAACGCAAAGTTGCCCCCACCTTGTCACCCTCTAAAACACTCGAAGGCTTAATCGGTGGTGTCTTCTTAGCCACACTAGTCGGCGGTGCCTTGCATTGGATAACACCTTTCAGCTTTGGCGAAGCCGTTGTGATAGCCTTTATCGTCAATGCGCTTGGCTTTGCTGGCGGCTTAGTGATGTCGGCCATTAAGCGTGATCGCGGCATTAAAGACTGGGGAGCCATGATCCAAGGACACGGTGGCATGCTCGATCGCATCGACTCAGTATGCTTTGCAGCGCCCGTGTATTTTCATATTGTGCGTTATTTTTGGACCTGATGATCACCCGCACGCCACTCGATAGACATATTCTTTAAGGAAGGCATAACGGATGTCATTCCCTCTTACCCTATCAACTCCAACCGCCGAGTGGGCCAGTGCAGTGTGGCTGTGCGAATCAGCATTTTCTCAGCCAGTGCCGGTTGTGCTTCACGGATCACGTTTGCAGCGAACTCAGCCATGAAGCGCGCCTTCAGTTCGGCGCGCGCCTGATCTGGACCGACTTCGTCGTAAGGTGCCGAAGACAGCAGCAGGAAACCATCATCAGGTATTCGGCCTTGCGCCATATTCGCGCGGATAATGCCCGCGGCTTTAATGATGGGATCGGATAGATCTGGACTGTAGGGACCGATGATCAGCGCCACATTGGGTACATGCAGAAAATCAAAGCCACGCCCGACGCAGATCATCCATTCACGGTGCTCAATATCCAGATCACGCTGTAACTGACGCATTTCATCAATATGGCGCAGGTTACCCTCGACCAGCGGCAACAAGTCATGACGCACTTGGGCAGGCATATCGGTGAAAAAACCTTCCAGCTTCACTGGCAGGCAATCCAGCTCATCCGGTTTCAGGGTGGAGAGATCAAGCGACTCCCCTTCGCTGCTGTGCAGAATCAAGGCATCTTCATCAGTTTCAAAACCGCACACCAAGGGATACACCGTTTTGTGCCCATGGCCAAAAATCGCCTCTACCTGCTCACGAATTTCATTTGCATGCGCCATGGCGGCATCTTTATCACAGTTGAAACCGGCACAACCACGCGCCCTATCACCTTTGGAAAAATGGTAGGTGATGATAATTAACACCCGTCGACCCTGGTGGATCGCTTCCATCACCTGACTTTCCAACAAGTCGCCCATATAGGGCCAGCCCAGATCAAAAATACCACCGAGATTACGAAATGGACGCACTATGCCAAGCGGTGTTTTGGTGGCATAAGGCAAGTGAATACGCCCATCCATACATTTAAGGGCAATAATAGCTGTCGGGTGTTCGGCAAGATAACGCTGGCGTGCGAGTGAATTTTCAGGATCGCAATAAAGCGCTGAGTGGGTACGGCTAAGTTCCATCAGCCACTCGATACGTTCATCGATGGGTGCAGAATGAATCGCAGTCGGCATAGTTATTATTCTCCGTTGCTGTGAGCCATCAGGCGTGAATGCCTGGCTTTATGCTAACCCAACGCAGGATTTTTCGATATATAACAGAGCAATTGAAATAGCTTTCACCATTGATGACACGTGCCAAATCAACTTTACGCTAGCACCCAAGTTGAAAAGGGCTGATGGGATCGGATCTGACTGACCCTGTGCGCCATGGATGGCGCGCCGGAGCCCCCATGGACGGGTTCACGGCGTGTCAGACAGATACGGCCCATTAGCCCTAAATCATCAAGTCGGTATGGGTGAATAGATATAGAGTTTATTATGACATCAATGACGCCTGGGCTGTTGCTCCTGCAGCAGTATCTGCTCAGCATCGAGTGACCCAATTGGGATATCTGTGTTGACGGGAATTTCACCTTGAAGCTGCAAGGCCAGATAACGCAACACACAGACGCGCAAAAACGAGGTGAAATTACCCAGGTCATGCCCGGCATCAATCGATTCATGATAGAGCCGGGTAATCAGTTGAGGGGTTTGCATACCATCACGCTGAGCGATCTCTTCCAGCAGCTTCCAGAAATAGTTTTCCATCCGCACACTGGTGACCATGCCATCAATACGCAATGAATGCGTGCAGCTTTTCCATAAGTCAGGATCGCCCTTGATGAATAGTCGGCACATACCCCTCTCCTCTGAACAGTGTTATTGCAACAATTTCTGGAACTGCGCCAGCCAGTCCGGATGCGCAGGCCAGGCCGGTGCTGTTACCAACTTGCCATCGGTTACGGCTGAATCAACCGGAATATCGGCATATTCACCGCCGCTGGCTTCCACTTCTGGGCTACAGGCCGGATAAGCTGAACAGCGTCTGCCCTTTAACACTTTAGCAGCTGCCAGCAATTGTGCACCATGGCAGATAGCCGCGACCGGCTTGTCCGCTTCAAAAAAGTGCTGAACCATACTGATCACCTCAGGGTTCAGGCGCAGATATTCGGGTGCCCGACCACCAGGAATGACCAGAGCATCATAATCACTAACCTGAATCTCGCTGAAGCTGGCATTCAGAGTAAAGCGATGGCCTGGTTTTTCGCTATAGGTCTGATCGCCTTCAAAATCGTGAATCGCTGTAGCGATACTGTCACCAGCTTTTTTGTCAGGGCAGACCGCATCAACCTGATGGCCGAACGCCTGTAGCGTCTGGAAAGGCACCATGGTTTCATAATCTTCGGTGAAATCGCCGGTAATCATCAATATTTTCTTGCTCATCTGGGGTCTCCTTTAGTTGTTATAACCCAGTATCAAATGTCTCACAGACAGATGCTTTCAGGGTATTACTTGAATACTACCTGCATATTTTTTAACCACCCATTGGGTTGAACCTTGACAGGTTTTTCGGTAATCTTTTGTTAATTGAACGTTCAATCAAGGAAAAATATGCCCATCGTCGGCGTCAAAGACACCCGTAAGCAGCAACTGATTCAGGCCACATTGGAGTCGATTGCCGAGCTGGGTTTACAGAACACCACTATTGTCACCATCAGCCGTCGGGCTGGTATGTCATCCGGTATTATCAGCCACTATTTTGGTGGCAAGCAGGGGTTGATTGAAGCGGCGTTGCGCTACCTGCTGGAACAGCTGGGACAGGATTTTCGTGCACGCATCCAGCGTTCAGACGGCTCACCAGAGCAGCGTCTGACAAGTATTATTGAAGCCAATTTCACCGACTTTCAGCGCTCAGACCTGGCGGCAAGAACCTGGTTAAGCTTTTGGGCGCGCTCTATGCATGAGCCAGGGCTCAAGCGTTTGCAGCAGATCAACAACGCTCGCCTCTACAGCAATCTGCGCTACGCCTTTGCGCTGCGCCTGCCCAAACAAACGGCTACGGAAGCCGCTCGGCAGACGGCGGCAATGATCGATGGTTTCTGGTTGCGCAGTGCGTTAAGCCTGGACCCTCAGGAAAGCTTTGCTGCGGGTGAGCGGTTATGTAAACAATTTGCGCTAAGCTGCCTGCAGCCAAGTACGTCATCCTCTTTAAACGCTACAGATTAAGGTAACTATTTATGTCTCTGCCTCGCTATCAAAATTTTGTAAATGGCAGCTACCAGGCCAACCTCAGTGGTGAAACTTTCAGCGTCATTAATCCGGGTACCGGCCAGGTGATTTACAAAATGGAAGTGGCCGATGCCAGTATCCAGCAGGCCGCTATCGACAGTGCCCATGAAGGCTTTGCTCGCTGGTCCGCCATGAGTGGCGTGGCCCGCAGTCGTATTCTGATGCGTGCCGTGGCACTGCTGCGTGAGCGCAATGATGAGCTGGCCGGAGTCGAAGTGCGGGACACAGGTAAACCCTGGCAGGAAGCTGTGGCGGTGGATGTGGTCACTGGCGCTGACTCGATTGAGTTTTTTGCAGGGCTGGCGGCATCGATTGAAGGCAATCAGCAAGATCTTGGCGGTGATTTTTACTACACCCGTCGTGAGCCACTGGGAATTTGTGCCGGCATCGGCGCCTGGAACTACCCGTTACAGATTGCCTGCTGGAAAGCAGCGCCAGCACTAGCGTGTGGTAACAGCATGATTTTTAAACCCTCGGAAGAAACACCGTTAGGGGCATTAAAACTGGCAGAAATTTTTGTTGAAGCCGGTGTACCCGCCGGGGTTTTCAATGTGGTTCAAGGTGACGGCAAGGTGGGAGCCTGGCTGACACACCACCCGGATATCGCCAAAGTTTCCTTCACCGGCGAAGTCGGTACCGGTCAAAAAGTGATGGCGGCTTCCGCCTCCTCGCTCAAGCAGGTCACCATGGAGCTGGGCGGCAAATCACCACTGATCATTTTTGATGATGCGGATATCGACAATGCCGTCTCAGCCGCGATGCTGGGTAATTTTTATACCCAGGGTGAAATCTGCACCAATGGCACCCGTGTATTTGTTCATGAAGCTATTCGCGATGTCTTTTTACAGCGCCTGCTGGAACGCACGCGTAACAATATTCGCCTGGGCGACCCAGCCGACCCACAAACCAATTTCGGCGCGCTGATTTCAGCCCAGCATCAACAGAAAGTGCTCAGTTATATCGAAATCGGGCTGGCTGAAGGGGCCACTTTGTTGCATGGCGGTCAGGCGGTACAACCGGCGGCGGCTCCAGGCGGCTTCTTTGTCGAGCCCACTATTTTCAGTGACTGCACCGACGACATGACCATTTGCCGTGAAGAGATATTTGGTCCGGTCATGTCAGTACTGAGTTTCAGTGATGAAGACGAGGTGATACGCCGCGCCAACACTACCGAAACCGGTCTGGCTGCCGGGGTATTCACCAATGACCTGCGTCGCGCCCACCGCGTTATTCATCAACTGCAGGCCGGTATCTGCTGGATTAACAGCTACGGGGCATCCCCTGCTGAGATGCCAGTGGGGGGCTACAAGCTATCCGGTATTGGTCGTGAAAATGGCCGCGTAACCCTGGACCACTACACCCAAATCAAAGCGGTGTATGTGGGCATGACTGATCTGGAGAGTCCATTTTGAGCATTCAGGAACACACCTTTGACTACATCATTGTCGGTGCCGGTTCAGCTGGTTGCGTACTGGCTAACCGACTGACCGAAGACGGCAAATACAGTGTACTGCTGCTGGAAACCGGTGGCAGTGACAAGAGTATTTTTATTCAAATGCCAACGGCGCTGTCGATTCCGATGAACACGAAGAAATACGCCTGGCAGTTTGAGACCGAGCCCGAACCCTATCTGGATAACCGTCGAATGCACTGTCCGCGTGGCAAGGTATTGGGCGGGTCATCTTCCATCAACGGCATGGTCTATGTGCGTGGCCATGCGCGTGACTTTGATGAGTGGCAGCAAAGCGGCGCTGAGGGTTGGGATTATCAGCACTGCCTGCCCTACTTCCGCAAGGCGGAAACCTGGGCCTTTGGTGGGGATGCTTACCGTGGTGATAGCGGTCCGCTGGGCGTGAACAACGGCAATCAGATGCAGAACCCTCTCTATCAGGCGTTTATTGATGCCGGTGTCGAAGCGGGCTATTTTAATACCAGCGATTACAACGGTGCGCAGCAAGAAGGCTTCGGGCCGATGCATATGACCATCAAAGGGGGGCGTCGCTGTTCCACGGCCAATGCCTATTTGCGCCCGGCCATGAACCGCTCCAACCTGATGCTGGTCACTCATGCACTGGTGCATAAAGTTCAGCTTGAAGACAAAAAAGCCGTCGGTGTGATTTACGAACAAGGGGGTCGTACCCACACAGCTCGCGTCAGACAGGAAGTGATTTTATCGGCCGGTTCCATCGGTTCACCCCACCTGCTGCAGCTTTCCGGTATCGGTGATCCTGAGCTGCTGGCTAAAGCCGGTATCGCCTTAGAGCATGATCTACCCGGTGTGGGTAAAAACCTGCAGGACCACCTGGAGTTTTACTTTCAGTTTCGCTGCCTGAAACCGGTTTCGCTGAACCGCAAACTGGGCTGGTGGAGCCGTTTGAAAATTGGTACCCGCTGGATTCTTAAAAAAGATGGACTGGGTGCCACCAACCATTTTGAATCCTGCGGCTTTATTCGCTCTAAAGCCGGGGTTGAATGGCCGGATCTGCAATACCATTTTCTGCCTGCGGCGATGCGCTATGATGGCAAAGAAGCCTTTGATGGTGATGGCTTTCAGTTGCATATCGGTCATAACAAACCCAAAAGTCGAGGCTCAGTAGACATAGTGTCTGCCGATCCTCATCAACCACCACGGATACAGTTTAATTATCTTCAAGAGGAAGCTGATCGGGAAGGCTTTCGTGCCTGTGTCCGTCTGACGCGTGAAATCATCAACCAGTCCGCCATGGACCCTTACCGCGGTGATGAAATTCAGCCAGGCCTGGATGTACAAAACGATGAACAGATCGACGCCTTTGTCCGTCGTGCTGTTGAAAGTGCCTACCATCCCTCTTGCTCATGCAAAATGGGTGTCGATGCCATGGCTGTGGTGGATCCACACACTCGGGTCCACGGTTTGCAAGGGCTGCGGGTGGTCGATTCATCCATTTTCCCCACTATTCCCAACGGTAATCTGAACGCGCCCACCATTATGCTGGCCGAACGTGCCGCTGACCTGATTCGGGGCTTGGAGCCCCTTGCACCATCGAACGCTGATGTATCGATGGATGCTCTCTGGCAGGAGCGCCAGCGACCCGAGGAGGCAAAACGCAAGGCTATTTAAGCCTTGTACCAGTCTCTCACAACGTGCAAACCATCAGGCTGTAACCAAGTTACAGCCTGAGCCGTTAACACGCGGTGGTTTGTGTCCAATTCGAATGAACGCCCGTTTCAATAGAAGAGGTACACCCATGCTGTTTCGAAAAATAATAGACTGCTACTACCGGAGGCGCACATGACACTCTGGTTATCCATAGGACTCTTGTTCACCTTCGCCGCGATTATCGCGGTACTGACTAAATGGTGGAACCTGCGCTGTATTGGCGTTACTCCGGTTCGGACCTTTACCTTTATTGCCATACTGTTTACATCCGGGCTGGATGTTGGCTTGATCATGTTCCCGCTGACCGAGTTCGCTGGCTATGCAGATTTTTCAGCCAGTCCGGAGTACAGCTTTGCCAATCCCTTAGCGATAGAATTTGGTTTCTGGGCATTTTTAATCTGGGGATTTTACTTCCTCACCTGCTTTTACTTCTGTGTAGTCGAGCCTAAGGTGCGCTTCTTCGATATACCCTTGGTCAAAGTGGTCAACAACGCCGTCATTATTGGCACCTGTGCGTTTACGGCGTTTTTACTGTTGGTCAACCTACCCTGGTACCTACCCGAGATCGGAGATGGTGAAAGCGTCATTCCCACCTTCTACCTGATCGTGTTACTGGCCATTGCGGCCGCTGTTTATTCCAGCAGCAAGCTGAAATATGTACGCATTCTGAGCCTCGGATCTTCCTGGCTGTTCATTGCTCTGATAGCAATGATGTGGAGTGGCGCCTTCCTGACAGATAACGGTAGCCCGGGTGATTTTATTGCCACGGCCAGTCTGATTACCGAATACTTTACCAACCTGCATCAGTTTATGTTGCCGCTGAATGATTATCACGAGTTTTACCTCTTCTGGTGGTTCTCCTGGAGCATCATGATTGGGCAGTTTACCGCACGCTTTGTCAGTGGCTTGCGCACCTGGCAGTTGATGCTGGCCATGCTGGTATTTCCATCAGCCGCCATCGGCACCTGGTTTACCGTGCTCTACCATTACCATTCAGAAGGCTTGCATATCAGCAGTTTCATCAACCTGGCGATGATCTCTGTGGGCATTTTGATGGTGGTTAATTCTCTGGATTCCTTGATCCGTCTCTACACTGAGAATCTCAACCTGACTGCTCGTCGTATCGGTAAAACACGCTACTTTTTAGGCAATTTCGCCGCCATGTGCGCGCTGACCATTCTATTCCAGTTGGATTTCTTAAGAATTCAGTGGGTGGGTGCTCTGGTTATCGCCATTTACTTTGGCTGTTTAGGCTACATACTGCTGTACAAACGCAAAGAAGTCATGGCAATCGAAGCCTCGCCCGAGGAAAACACCCTCGACTTCAAACGCATTGAGTTAGCCAACTAACCTCTCTTTTACCCCCCCTGTAGGCGCCCACTCCGTGGGCGCTTCCCTAACGTCAAACCACCAATTTCCAACAACCCACCATCTGTAATTTTACCCTTGTAGGCGCCCGCTCCGCGGGCGCTTTACCCCACCAATTTCGGCCGCTTCCCCGCAATAAACGAACCACTCACTATCGCAATACTGGCATAAAAAAGAGTCCAACTGGCATCTGCCTCACCTGCCAATACCAGTAACACCACCGAGATCAGGGGCGCGCTGTAAGCCAGGGTACCCAGCAACTGCAAATTGCCATGCTTAACACCATAGTCCCAGGTAAAGAATGCGACACCCACTGGCCCCAGTCCTAATCCGATAACACCCACCCACTGCGCCCAGCCCTGTGGCCAGACGGTTTCTTCCAGCACGAGATGACACCCCAGCGCCAACACCGCCGTAACCGCACAAAACCAACCGACAGCATCTGTTGGCACGGCCTTGACCAGACGACTCAGCACCGAATAGCTGGACCAGATCAAAGCACACAGCAAGGCCAGTAAGTATCCAGGTAAGTACTGCGGTTGAAAGCCATTGTGATTCTGGCCAATCAATATCCAACAACCCAACAATGCCAGGCAAGCCCCGATCAAATGCACACCACGTAAACGTTCACCGGGTAACAGCGCACTGAAAATTACAATCAATAGCGGCCAAAGATACGCCAGCAAACTCACCTCAACAGCGGGTGCCAGGGTCATCGCCTTGAAATAGACAAAATGATAGCCAAACAACCCGGCGACACCGATCACCCAGGCGACCAGCGGCTGTCGCAGATAATGCAACCCTGAGCGTTTTTGTCCGCGCCAGCGGATCAGCATCAGCAGAAAGGCAATGGCAAAGGTCATCGCCATCATCTGGAATTCGGGAATAGCTCCGCCTGTCATGCGCGTCAATAACGCCAGGGTACCCCAGAGGAAAATCGATATAGAACCAATCAGTGTTGCCTTATGCAGCTGGGTCATCATCAGACTCTATCAACTCAGAAAAACACCAGTGTATTGCCTGACAGCAAGCTTGTCTTTGCCGGATCAGCGGTGTTGTTTGTTGTGCTGGCGGAAATGGCGGGGAGATTTACCGTAATAGCGGCGAAATCGATCACTGAAGGCGGCAAGATTGGTATAACCGACCTGCTCCGCGACTAACTGCACCTGCAGATCACTCGACTCCAACAATTGCCGCGCTTTGTGCATACGCAACTCCAGCAGGTATTGCTGAGGTGAGCGATCTAAGTGTTGCTGGAACAGGCTAGAAAGCTGCCGGATACTCAAATGAGAAATGGCCGCCAACTGACTCAGTGAAACTGGGCGATGCAGTTGCTGCTCCAGATAGGTTCTGGCGACGTCAATACGCCGATCCTGCTTGACCGGCAGAGCAAAACGTTGCTGCAGTAGTTGCAACAACAAGTGCAGCATCTGATGTTCAGTTTCAGTCGAATCCTGATTGTCGCTACGCTGCATTTGTTGACACAAAAAAGCGATATAGTGACTCAAAGCCAGATCCAGCTGTACGAAAGCGGGAAGTCGTTCAAGCATGGGGGCTATATCCGCGGGGACGTCAGCAACCAGAAAGCGGTTGGCTGAAGGGGCATAAAATCCATGGTCAGCACCTGCAGGAATAATACCGGCCTGCCTTGCCGTTACCGCACCTTCGACCTGATTGACACTCAGACACAGTTCTCCGTCAACCGGCAATACCAGTTGATGGTGATCATGATGGTGGCTCGCCACCTCATCTGAATAGGAGCGTAACTCCAGTTTGAGCCTGGCTGAATTCACCCAGCAGCACCCTGTGTCTGATTGCTAGAAGCATGAGTATACAACAGCCGTACCGGGCAAGAGAATGAGATTCCTAAAGTGAATTTTACCTTCTCAAGTGGAAACAGATGTCAGAATCAGGTAGGGTCTATAGAAAGATAAAATCATATAGGAGCCCCATTTGCCACCTGACTGACCCGTCATCCAGACCGTTCAGAAGGAGAGATCAGTACAGATGATAGCGATTATATTGCCCATTGGCGCACTGTTAAGCGGCATTGCCCTGCTCCTGCTGGGCATAGGGCTACTGAACACCCTGCTTGCCCTTCGAGGCAGTGCGGAAGGCTTTACCGATCAAACCCTCGGTTTACTGGGTTCGGCCTATTTCATCGGTTTTATTCTGGGTACCTGGCTCTGTCCCAGACTGATTCGGCGCATGGGCCACATCCGTGCTTTCGCCTTTTTTGCCGCCGCCACAGCCACCTGTGTACTACTGCATGTTCTCATTATCGATCCTATAGTTTGGTTTGTGCTGCGCGTCATCACCGGTAGTGCGCTAGTCGGCATCTACACCGTGATTGAAAGCTGGCTGAATACTCAGGCTCCGCCTGAACGACGTGCGCGAGTGTTCGCCGTTTACATGGCGATCAACCTCGGGGCGCTGGCGCTGGCGCAACAACTGCTACGTATTGATAGTCCGTTGACCTTTACCCTGTTCGGCATCGCTGGAATCCTGGTCATCCTGGGCCTGATGCCCGTGACGGCGACACGTTTAGCACAGCCGGTCATCAATGATACCCAGTCGCTATCGCTGAAGCGCTTATGGCAGGCCGCACCGATTGCCTGTGCTGGAGCACTGCTATCAGGACTGGCGATGGGTGGTTTCTGGGGGCTAGGTGCGGTTTACGCGGGTCGAATAGGCTTCGCTCCGGCAGAGATCGCCATGTTTATTTCGCTGGTGATTGTCTCTGGTGCTTTGTTTCAGTGGCCCATGGGCATCCTGTCTGACCGAATCGACCGCCGTAAAGCCCTGGCTATCATTTCCATGCTGGCTGCACTGGGAGGGGTGTTGATGCTGGTACTAGGTCCCTATGGCCAGTGGTTTTTACTCGGGGCTGCGGTCTTCGGAGCCGGTGCGTTTGCCGTCTATCCGGCGGTCATTGCCCACCTGATCGATCACCTGCACCGGGATGAAATTCTTTCCGGTAATGCGGCACTGTTGATGCTACATGGTATCGGGGCCGCATTGGGTCCGGCCACTGCAGGCTGGCTTATGAATTACACCAGCCCTCAGGCTTTGCCGGTCTATTTCAGCGTTATGTTTGCCCTCTGTGCCATCTACAGCCATCTGCAGGCACGCCGCATGCGTGATACTATCGTTGACGAGTCAGCCCACTATGTACCCATGGTTCGCACCTCACCGGTGGTGCTGGAAATGATGCTGGATGACCAGACCACTGAGGAACATACTGATACTGATGCTGAAGCGGAGCTAGAAGAATTAATCCATGCAGAAGAAGCTCTAGACGAAACAGAACAAGACACTGTGACAGAACAAGAAAACACCGCGAAAACACCCCTTGATGTCGTGCCCAACGAGGATAATTCCAATCAACTAAATGACACTGACAAGCCCGGAACCACTGATCGTTGAGACGTTCAACCAGTACCGGCAGGAGTAATTAGCGCTATGATTCTGGCAACAGATCTTGACGGAACCTTTCTTGCAGGCGATCCGGAAAATCGCCAGCGCCTTTATCAACTGATCACCGCCCACCAGGGTATTAAACTGGTATTTGTTACCGGACGCGGCCTAGAGGTCGTTGTCCCGCTGCTCTCAGATCCCGCCATTCCACGTCCCGATTATATTATTTGTGATGTCGGTGCCACCCTGGTGGACGGTGAAACTCTGCAACCTGTCTACCCGGTTCAAAGTGAAATCAACGCTCGCTGGCCTGGCGAATTAAGCATTCTTGAAGCACTGAAGGGATTTCCTGGCCTGGAGCGTCAGGAAGTTCCGCAGCAACGCCGTTGCTCTTACTTCTGTGAACCTGGCGCGGTGACTGACAAACTCAAACAGGCTATTGAAGCACTCGGCTGTGATATGCTGTTTTCAGCTGGCATGTACCTGGATTGCTTACCGAAAGGCGTCAACAAGGGCACAACCCTGCAACGCCTAGTAGAGCATTTACAACTGCCCGCCGACGATGTACTGGTGGCCGGTGACACCCTGAACGACCTATCGATGTATGAACAAGGATTCAAGGGCGTCTGCGTCGGTGAATCCGAGCCAGCCCTGCTGGAAGCAACAGCCGACAGAGCCAGCGTACTGCAGGCGCGCCTCAGTGGGTGTGGCGGGATACTGGAAGCCGTGGGGCATTTCGGTTTTCTCGGTCCACTGGGTGTCGATCACGAACTACCCGATCTGACCATCAAGGGCAAAGCCGATCTGGTGATGGTTTATCACCGTCTGCCCTATGAAGAGGTCGAGGAATCAGGCAAGCTGATCCGTCGTCCGCCCACCTCCCCCAATGGCATCCTACCGACGCTACTAAGCTTTTTCGGCAGCGGTCAACGTGGCTCCTGGGTGGCCTGGTCGATCCATGATCCGCGCCGTGGTCGTGCGTTTGAAGTACATACCCAGGTGGACTCCGAACGTTACCCGAATCTGGTCGCCGCCCGTGTGGCGCTGACCAAGGACGATGTAGATACCTTCTATAAGCGTTTTTCCAAAGAGGCCTTCTGGCCGACCCTGCACACTTTCTGGGAAAGAGCCATCTTTCGTGAAGAAGACTGGATTACCTTCCTCAAAGTCAACCGCCTGTTCGCCGAACGCACCGCGGCCGAAGCCGCCGAAGGTGCCATTGTCTGGCTGCACGACTACAATCTGTGGATGGTACCGGCTTATCTGCGCCCCCTGCGCCCGGATCTGACCATCGCCTTTTTTCATCACACCTATTTTCCTTCGGCAGATGTGTTCAACGTGCTGCCTTGGCGACGCGAGATCATCGGCAGCCTGTTACAGTGTGACTACATAGGTTTTCATATTCCCCGTCAGGCGGAAAACTTTGTCGATGTCGCCCGCGGTGTCGCCCCACTGGAAGTCGTGGAAACCAGCGGTTGTGCACCTCGTTTTCTCACCTACGGCTGTGCGGTAGGGCTCGACAGCATGACCACGGCCATCCGTGTGCATGATCGCCATATCGGCTTGGGCGCACATCCGGTTGGGTTGGATGTTGGACGTATCGATGTGATTCGTCAGGACCTCGCCTGTCAGGAACTGATGGACACACTACGCCAACAGCTGCAGCATACCCGTGTGGTCTTATCTGTTGAACGACTGGATTACACCAAGGGCACCCTGGCGAAACTGCTGGCCTTCGAGGCATTACTCGATGCGCACCCGGAACTGATCGGCAAGGTCACCCTGATGACCATCTGTGTACCAGCCGCACGTGAAATGACCATCTACGACGAACTGCTGGCACAGATAGAACAGGCGGTTGGGCGTATCAATGGGCGCTTCTCCCGCGTCGGCTGGGCACCGGTGCAGTTCTTCTATCGTGCCTTTCCGTTCCAGGAACTGATTGCCTACTATCTGATGGCTGATGTGATGTGGATTACGCCCCTGCGCGATGGCCTCAACCTGGTTGCCAAGGAGTATATTGCCACTCAAGGACTCTGTGGCGGTAATGGAGTGTTGGTATTATCAGAATTCGCCGGGGCCGCTGCCGAGTTGCATGGCGCCCTGTTGACCAATCCACACGATCCGCATGACCTGCGCGATACGCTCTATATCGGTCTGACACTAGGCAAAGCCGAACGTGAAGCCCGCTTGAAGGAGATGTACCAAATCGTTTGCCATAACGACATTGCTCGCTGGGGCTCGGAGTTTCTGGATGCCGTCAAAGCGACGCGCCGTACGCAGATTTCACTGCTGACGGAGGGTGCCGCTTAACCGTTGAGCTCATACAACCGGACGGCGCCTAGGAAGACGGTGCCCCCAGAAAAACAGTGCCAGACCACTGACCACCAATAAACAGCCTTTCCATAAGCTGGCGGTCAGGGGTTCGGCATTGAGCCAATGCCCAAGCATCAATGCAAAGATTGGGGTGATCAGCGTCACCAGGGCCACTGTACTGGCTGGAAGATGACGCAATACATGAAAATAGCTGACAAAGCCGATCAAGGATCCAAATATGGCCAGGTAAAGCACTGACCAGAAGGCACGAGTGGACGGGTCGATCACCAAGGGCGCCGCACCCATCAGCCACCAGGTCAGGGCAAATCCCGGCAACGACCAGAGCAATGCACCGACCGTATGCGCCAACGGATGTACCTGTGCACCGGTACGTTTGACCAGCACACCGCTCAGACTGAACAAGCTCACCGCCATTAACAGCAAGAATACCCCCGGCAGACTTTCACGCCCCAGCACCACATCATCGGTGAAGATTACGCCCAGCCCCAGAAATGCCAGTGCACTGGCCACCCAACGGTAGGGCCTCAAGGCGGGCTCATTCAACAACCCCATGCCAAAGATTGCCGACAGTATCGGTGCCAGGCCAAAAATAATCGAAATCAGCCCGGAAGGTACATAACGTGAAGCAATATAGGTGCAACACATGGCACCAAACACCCCGAGTGACGCATAGGCATAGGCCAGTTGTGCACGAGAATTTAACGGTAGCCGTATCCGAAATACCGCCAACAAACCCAGGCCAAGCACGGCTGCAATCCCCATACGCAACCATCCAGCCAGCACCGGATCGATGGTTTCACTGCTCCAGGCAATGGTTAAAGGCGTGGTGGACCAGATTAACACCACAGCAAGATAAGCAACCGGTATAGACATTATGTCTCCGAAACCGTCATCAGAACGGCACAAATACCGCACACAAGCTGTAGCGGTATAGATCAATAGAGAACCCAGGAAGACGGTTATCTTCCGCCATATCTTGATTCGGGTCAACGGCCTGCATTAATATCCGAGTAAACTTCTATGTTATTGCTATACGGCCGGAACACGAGGATACTGATAGAAACACGTTAGTAATCCATTTTCCAAAGGAGAACACATATGAGCCTTAAAGTAGGTGACACCTTTCCTTCACTGACACTGAAAATTCTGGGCGAAAAGGGACCTGAAGACCTCACCACCGACAGCCTGCTGAGTGGTAAGAAAGTAGTACTTTTTGCCGTTCCAGGTGCTTTCACCCCGGGTTGTTCCAATACTCACCTGCCCGGTTTTGTCATGAAGGCAGACGAAATCAAAGCAAATGGCGTCGACAGCATCATCTGCACCGCCGTGAATGATGCCTTTGTGATGGGTGCCTGGGGTAAAGCGCAAAATGCTGACGAAATTATCATGCTGGCCGATGGGCTGGGTGAGTTGGCCAAAGCCGCCGGTCTGGATCAGGATCTTTCGGCCGCTGGACTCGGTGTCCGTAGCCAGCGCTATGCCATGATCATCAATGATCGCAAGATCGAGTTGATCAATGTCGATGCCAAAGGCGTTGATAAAACCAGTGCTGAAACGCTGCTGGCTGCACTTTAAGCTTAGGTGCTAATCAATAAGTGTAGATAAAGCATGCAGCGACAGGATATGTCAGTTTACTGTACTTTCCTGCGTTGCTGCTTTATCTCGTACATCGCCGCATCAGCCTTTGCGATGAGCGCATCGGCGTTCATGTCCCCTGGTTCAGAAGACGCTACACCAACACTGGCGCCCGCATAGTCAAGCAACGTGGTACCAAGATAAAAATGTCCACGCGTGAGATCTTGTAACCTTTGCCGAAAACCCTCTTGGCTAACACCATCATCTGGCGATTTAGCCATCGTCAAAGCGACAAACTCATCCCCACCATGCCTGGCCAAAAAGTCACCAGTCCGTAGACCTTCTTTGAGCCGATGCGCCATTTGGATCAAAAACTGATCGCCGGCATCATGCCCATGGATATCATTAATTCGTTTGAAGTTATCCAGATCGATGAAGCCGGCATGTACAGCAGACCCTTCTCGTTGTGCACGCGCCAGCATACGATTGAGCTCATCTACCAACGCACGTCGATTGGACACCCCCGTCAGCGCATCAAGCATCGCCAGATTGCCATACTCTATATTCATTCGACGCAACTGAACGATCAACTCTTCTCTTGCGAATTGCTGTGCAATCACCTGAGCAAACAAACGCAAGAACAACAGCGACTTGTCCGCCACGTCAACGTTTGAACCACTGGCACCACATAGCGTACCAAACACTTGATCATCTATCCTTCGAACAGGCTCACTGATATAAGTCTGAATTCCCAATACTCGGGCGGTTTCTGAATCTCCCCAGTGGCCAGGCACATCATTTATATAGCGACGACCTTCTTCAAACGAACGCTTACACAGAGTATCGTCCCAAGGTACAGTCAGCCCTTCAGGAATATTCATATTACCCACATTACGTGAGAAAACTATTGACTGAGTATGCTGATGAGGATTGATGGTGGTGAAATAGACTGATTCCATGCCGGTAAGTGCTGCAATTAACTCTAACAGAGGCCTGATGAGAGACTCCAGATCGGCACTGTCGCTCATAATATCGTCAAGCCTGTATAGAATTTCTTCGGTTTTCATTACAACAACTACCTTAGAAAGCTGTTTGACACACAGGTATTAGGTCGATGATGTGTCATGTCCCATACCTGTATCTTGTTCTTTAAAATTATTAAAGCAGCTGAGAATCTAGAATGCAACAAACCTATTTCTTGTAGACACTTGTTTTACGGCGTCGGGTCACTTTGCGTTTAGGACGATTCCCCATACCGGCGGGCACCCGAATAGCCGCCTGACTCACTTGGCTAATCAAGTAACTGAGCGTGCTTTCCAAACTCTGCATAAACGCCTGATAGCTGTCTTCACGCTGACTGATGGCATCCAGGCGAGCTTCCCACTCGGCGGTCATATCTGGCAAGGTAGTAGGCTCAGGCAGACTGTTAATCAGCCCTTTACCCGCAGGCGTTGCCAATATCTGTTTGCCCTGGCGCATCAAAAATTGACGTTTAAACAGCAATTCAATAATCCCCGCTCGAGTCGCTTCTGTACCTAATCCATCAGTTTCACGCAGAATTTTACGTATTTCCGGGTCTTTGACATAACGGGCGATGCCAGTCATAGCGGCCAATAGTGTGGCGTCGGTAAAGTGCTTGGGTGGCTGAGTCATTTTGTCCTGCAGTGTTCCACTCAAGCAATGCAAGGTCTGGCCTTGCTGCAGTGACGGCAGTGCAGGCTGATTAGGCTCATCCCCTTCATCATCACTTTGACGCGATGGAAACAACACTTTCCAACCACTGTCCAGGGTTTCACGGGCACGGGCGATAAAACAGCCTCCAGCAATATCCAGGACGACTTCAGTATCCTGATAGCGCCAATGGGGGTAAAACTGCATCAGATACTGGCGCGCGATCAGCTCATACAAACGCTGTTCATTGGCTGACAGGCGCGTGCCACTGGCCTGCTTTTCCGTGGGAATAATGGCATGGTGAGCATCCACCTTTTTATCGTTCCAGGCTTTGCTGCGTAAATGCAGATCTGTGCCATCGGCTGCTTCAGCCAGTGCCGGACAGGTGCTGCGAATAGCCTTAACAACACGCTCAGCCCGACTGAAATGTTCCTCTGGCAAATAACGACTATCGGAACGTGGGTAAGTAATCAGGGTGTGCTTTTCATATAAGCTCTGACAGGTATCCAGCACCTGCTGCGCACTCATGCCATAGCGTTTACCCGCATCAATCTGTAAAGCTGACAGGCTGTAGGGCAAGGGCGCAGGCTGCTGTTTGGTTTTTCGATGTAGTTGGGTAATATTCGCAGGCTGATCGGTGATGCGTCGAATAACATTCTCCGCCAGGGCTTTGGATATCACTCGCCCTTCTTCATCCTGATAAGCCGCACAGGCTTCACTGGGTTGCCATTTGGCTTGAAAGTGCTCGCCTGCCGGGGTTTCGACCAGCGCCAGCACCTCATAAAAGGGTTTGCTGACAAACGCCTCAATACTTTCATCCCGGCGCACCACCAGTCCCAGAACCGGTGTCTGCACTCGCCCCACCGACAGAACGCCCTGATACCCGGACTGCTGCCCTTGTATAGTACAGGCGCGAGTCAGATTGATGCCATACAGCCAGTCAGCACGTGAACGCGCTAAGGCCGAAGTCGACAGAGGCACAAAGTCGCGGTTGGGTTTAAGTTGAGCCAAGGCGCGTCGCACCGCCTCGGGGTTCAGGTCACTGATCAGGCAGCGCTGCACACTGGCACGCTTGGGCGCGGGCACTTTCAACCAGGCAATCACTTCATCCACCAGTAACTGACCTTCCCGATCTGGATCACCCGCATGGACCAGACAATCGGCCTGCTTCACCAGCTTGCGTAAAACCGTCAGTTGTTTACGCGTACCGCTTTTGGGTTGCAGTTGCCATTCACCCGGTAGAATCGGTAAATGCTCCAGGCGCCATTGCTTGAACGCCGGATCATAGGCATCGGGTTCGGCCTGCTCCAGTAAATGACCAATACACCAACTCACCCAGGTATCATCGCCACAACGAATATAACCCTCTTCGCGCTTCTTCGGACCAGGCAGCGCCTCCGCGATTGCCCGCCCTAACGAGGGTTTTTCAGCAATAAATAGCTTCACAGGCTCACACCATCCTGATTTTTAGTGCACCGCCTGTTATATTCGTTTTTTCGGCTGGGTGAATAAGGACTTATTGTCATGCGACTTCCTGTAACTGTCTGGGGTTTGGCGTTGGGCCAGGCATTGCTGGTTTCCGGTAACATTCTGTTGGTTTCGGTCACCGCGTTAATTGGACAACAAATTGCGCCAAGTCTTAGTCTGATCACCCTGCCCGTTGCCTTGCAATTTCTCGGGCTGATGGGCGTCACCCTGCCGGCAGCACACCTGATGCGCTGGCTGGGACGTAAAACCGGCTTTTTGATCGGCAACCTGATTGGCATTGGCGGCGCCATACTAGCCTATTTTGCCCTTGCGGCCGGAGATTTTACACTCTTTTGCCTGAGTACTTTCCTGCTAGGCATGGCGATAGGTGTTGGGCAGCAGTATCGCTTTGCTGCCATCGAAGGTTGTCCATCGTCCTTGCATCCGCGTGCCATCAGCCTGGTTATGGCGGGCGGGGTGATTGCAGCCATCCTCGGACCGAATCTGGCGATCTGGGGCGAGAAGCTGTTCCCGGCCACCCAGTATCTGGGTGCATTTGCGGTGTTGATCGGGCTGTATATGTTAACCACCCTGTTGATCGCATTTATTCCGTTAAAAAAACCGACCCGAGCCGAGCTTCAGGGTGAGGTGCGCTCTTATGCCGAACTATTCCGTCAACCACAACTGGTCGCTGCCATTACCGCCGGTGTCATCGGCTACGCCGTGATGGTCCTGATCATGACGGCAACACCCTTGGCGATGCAAGGCTGCGGTTTTGGATTCAGCAGTACCGCCAGTGTCATTCAGTGGCATGTACTGGGAATGTTTGCACCTTCCTTTATTACCGGACGACTGATCACTCGCTACTCTGAAACCAAAGTCATCCAGTCCGGCTGTCTGCTGCTGATTCTGTGTGTCTTACTAAACCAGTTAGGCACCAGTTACTGGCATTTCTGGACCGCCCTCGTGGCACTTGGTATCGGTTGGAATTTCACCTTTATCGGCGCGACTTCACTATTGACCCACACCTACCGCCCGGCAGAGAAAGCCAAGGTCCAGGGCATCAATGACTTCCTGGTGTTCGGCAGCGCCGCCATCGGCAGTCTGCTGGCCGGTTACTGGCAAAGCCTGCTCGGCTGGGAAGTACTCAACCTGCTGATGCTTCCAGCCATCGCCGTCGCCATGCTCATGGTCGCCATCAGCAGCAAAAAAGGCCAACTAAAAAAAGGGGTCAGTACCCTTTTTCGCTAAAGAAAAGGGTACTGACCCCTTTAAGTTATAGGGAAATGTGATGGAAACGTCTTCTCGAAGTGGAATTATTTATGCACTCAGTGCATTTTTTCTGTGGGCTGTTGCACCGATTTATTTTAAAGAGATGTCCTTTGTTCCCGCGACGGAAATTCTCGCCCATCGGGTGATTTGGTCTTGTGTGATCGTTTTTGTGTTGATCTTTCTGCTGCGCTATACAGGCGCTTTAAAAAAGGTACTGCAATCACCCAAAACACTCATGGCGATGCTGGTTTCGACGCTTCTCATTGGTTTAAATTGGGGAACCTTTATCTGGGCGATTCAGAACAATCAGATGCTAAGTGCCAGCTTGGGCTATTACATTAACCCGCTGATTAGTATTTTATTAGGGGTGATTTTCTTTAAAAACAAACTCGATAGAGTACGCATTATCGCGGTGGTGTTGTGCTTCTGTGCCGTGGTTTTTGAAGTCATTCAGTTTGGCTCCTTGCCCTGGATTGCCCTGGTACTCGCCGTTAGCTTTGGTTTCTATGCTTTAGTACGCAAAAAAGTCGCCGTAGACAGTTTTACTGGCATGGCCATAGAAACCGCCATTCTGCTGCCTATCGCCCTGTTATACTTAGCGCTAATCGACTCACCTACCGCGAAAATGATGGACAATAGCGCTAGCGTAAACTGGCTGCTGTTTGCCGCTGGACCTGTGACCATGGTTCCGCTGATGCTTTTCGCGGCCGCCGCAAACCGAGTCAGTCTGGTGACACTCGGCTTTTTTCAATACATAGGGCCAACCGGGATGTTTTTGTTAGCGGTATTTGTGTATGACGAGCCATTGAGTACAGCAAAACTTACAACGTTTGTACTTATCTGGTCAGCACTTGCCATGCTGATTGTCGATTCATTGCGATACCTACGTAAAACTAACGCGACCACTCTCATTATCGACAAAGATGCGGTTTAACCTTACTGTCGCTTGCATACTAAGAACATTATTTACCACCATCTTGCTCAGGAGTTTAGTATGGCATTGGAAACCTGGTTGATTTACCTTGTCGCCACATTTGGCCTGTCGCTGACCCCTGGTCCCAACAGCCTGCTGGCACTGACTCATGGCGCAATCCATGGACCAACACACACGCTGAAAACCATAGCAGGAGGTGCTGTAGGCTTTGCCTGTGTGATCGCGCTGTCTATGTTTGGCATCGCTTCGCTACTTAAGCTGGCTGAAGAGCTGTTGCTGGCGATGAAAATTCTGGGTGGTTTATATCTGATATGGCTGGGTATTCAGGTCTGGCGCTCGCCCGCTCCCGGTCAAATAGGGGTAGCAATTGAGCCTGTCCGCGGTTGGAAAATGATGCGCCAGGGTTTTTTAGCCGCCCTGTCGAACCCCAAAGTGATATTGTTTTTTGCGGCATTTCTACCCCAGTTCATCAACCCCAACAGAGACCTCTGGTTACAGTTCCTGATCATGATGCTGACATTTGTACTGGTAGAATGTGCCGTCGAACTGCTGATAGCCGGTTTTGCCAACAGTGTTTCCAACTGGCTGGGACGCTGCGGCAAAGGCTTCAACCGAGTGTGCGGCAGCCTGTTCGTGCTGATAGGTGTTGGACTGCCCTTAAGCCGCTGAATTGCTCTTACGCAGGTGAACGAAACAGAAAAATACCAGCCAGGCCAGTGCTACTAATCCGATCAGACCACCAGCATAACCTGTCTGATCGAGCCCTCGGCTAAGGATGATCTGGCTGCCCACTAGCGCGCCGCCGCCAATCCCTACGTTATAAATACCCGAAAAAATTGCTGTTGCTACATCCGTAGCATCAGCGGCCAGTTCCAGCACCAATACCTGAGCAGCCAGGGTTATCAGCGTAATGCCCATGCCCCAGCAGGCAGCGATCAGCATCAGGTGAGTGCTGGTGGTGGTTAGAGGTACCAGTGCTAGCATTGACAGCGCGATAAGGCTTACTGCAAATACCAGCACACCAGCTTTTAGGTGGCGGTAAAGACGACTGAACATAAGCGCCGCCAGAAAACCGGCCAATCCGTACACCAGTAACACCATCGTGGTCAGACTGCCGCTGAACCCTAATACCTGCTGCACCAGTGGTTCGATGTAGGAATAAACCGTGAAATGGGCAGTAACAATCAGCAGCACCAGCACATACAATCCAATCAATGCCGGTCGCCGCAACAACAGCGGTAAGCTACTGATGGATCCGGCATTACGGCTTGGCAGGTTAGGCATTACCCGCAGAATCACTAGCAACACCAATGCTGCACAGCCACCAATCAGCAGAAAGGTGATGCGCCAGTTGAACCACTCACTAACGAGCCGACCCACCGGTAAGCCCAGAATACTGGCCAGCGTGGCACCGGTAATCAGCAGGCTCACAGCCTGAGTTTTTCGGCCCTCTGGTGCGATACGCATGGCAATAGCCGCGGTGATTGCCCAGAACACCGCATGGGCCAAGGCAATACCTATGCGAGAAATCATCAAGACCGTGAAACTCCAAGCCACAGCGGACAGCAGATGACTGATAATAAACAGACTGAACACCGCAATCAGCAGGCGCCGCCGTTCAACATCGCTGAGCAAAATGATCGCCGGTAAAGACGCCAGCGCCACTACCCAGGCGTAGTAGGTCATCATCAGCCCGGTTTCGGCAATGTGCATGTCAAAAGAGTCGGCAATACCGGACAACAGCCCGATGGGAGCAAACTCCGAGGTATTAAACACAAAGGCAGAAAATGCGAGGCTGATCACAGCAAGCCAGGCTTGTTGAGCGGAAGGTTGTTCGGTAGGCATGGAAAAAAGACTCAGAAACAGGTCAGGATATAAAGTGGTATTTTATGCCGAATGCTAGTCGGAAGCTAATCAATCAGCCATAGTCTTACACATACCTTAATACACTGAGTCGCTCTCATGAAGAAACTGATTTCTAATGACACGTCGTTCGTCCGGTTAAACCGATGCTCAGGGCGCACCCATCGTTACGGTTGCGCCCCGTGAGAAGACATCCAAAAAAGGGGTCAGTACCCTTTTTAGGCAATGCAAACTTGGTTGCGGCCATTATTCTTCGCTCGATATAGCGCGCGATCGGCGGCTAAGAACAACTCCTCCACTGTGCCCTTAAGGTCAGGATAGCCTACCACCCCGACACTGATAGTAATTGTGCCCAGTTGACCGGCGGCATGTGCCCAGCGCTCCGCTTCAACCTGGCCGCGCAAGCGCTCAGCGATCTCGAAGCCTTCTTGCATACAGGTCTCTGGTAGCACAACTACCAGTTCCTCCCCACCATAACGGCCAGCATAATCGACATGGCGTATTGTCTCACGCAGTAGCATCCCAAAACGGCACAGAACCTCATCACCGACCTGATGGCCAAACTGGTCGTTCACTCGTTTGAAGTTGTCGATATCAATAAGCAACACACATAGTGGGAGCTGATAGCGCTCTGCCCGTGCAACATCCTCATTCAAGCGGCGCATCAATTCGTGCCGGTTGTACAGGCCGGTCAGCGAATCGTGCGTGGCCAGCCGCTCCAGTTCCTGCTCCATGTATTTGCGATTGGTAATGTCGAAGATCAGACCTTCGATATAGCTGTCACTGTCCACCACCACATTGCGGCCCTGTTCCCACACCCAGCGCTCCGAGCCATCCTGGCGGATGATTCGGTATTCCAATGCAAACGACCGGCCCTCGCTCAGTGCTTTTTGCACCTCGTCCCAGAGGCGTTGACGGTCATCAGGATGCGTAAGATCCGAAAAATAGGTTTTTGCGTTGCCTACCAATGACGCGGGCGAGTAACCGGTGAGCGCAAGACAGCCGTCGCTAATGAATAGCATAGTCCAGTGCGGATCGTTGAGGCAGCGATAGGCCATACCGGGGAGGTTAGACATCAGTGTCGCAAGTTGTCGCTCACGCTCAATTAACGCGTGCTCCGCTTGCTTGCGAGCGGAGATGTCCTGGCCGATTGCAATTGCCCCTATCATCGTCCCGTCTTCATCAAAAAACCGACGGGAATTCCAGGCTATGATCTTATCCTGGCCATCCTTTGCACGAATGCAGCTTTCGAACCATTCCACCTCAGTACCCTGTTCGATGATTTCCGCGACTTTTGCACTGATCGACGCACGATAGGTCGGATCAGGATAGAGCAACTCCCAGATGTCGGGATTTCCCAGCACCTCATCACGCCCGTAGCCACTGATCTGCTCGGCCGCTTTGTTCCAGACAGTGATGCGCCACTCAGGGTCGAGGACATTAATCCAGACCAAGGCATTATCAATGACGTTTTCTCGAAACTGATCAAGAGTACGCAGCTGTTGTCGCTGTTGTGCCTCGCGCCGTTCGGATGCTTCAAACTCACGCTGGCAACGTCGCAAAACCCTCAGCACCATGACCATCACAAATACAAAACCTATGCCTTTGAATACACTGATAGCTGTCGCAAGGTCGGGGCGGCGCATAGTCCAGTAACCACCCAGTAAATCGCTGCCGACAAACAACACACCTGCTGCCAGGATAGACACACCCAGCACGGCGAGGGCTCGCTGAGGCGAATTCAATGCTCCGACCCTTTCCACTATTTTTGGCATATGCATTGATCCCCGAAACCCACCGTTATTACTAAAAAATCAACGTCGCTATTATGGTTAAACAAATGAAACCACACCCGGCTTGCCGTGTCAGCACGAAAATCAATTCTGGAATGCAGCACCGGAAGGGATACGTTACTTTATCGATGAAGTGATCCGCTTGGGAAAAAGCCAAAGCCGTCAGCCCGGTATGGAACCACGGTGAGGGAGCCAGTGAAGAAGACGCCCCCTCGGGGAACGAACTCAAAGGACTGGCCGGTAGCCCAGGAACAATAGCAGGGGAAGTATTCCCGGTACAGTGATTACCGAAAGTGGTGGCCCCTTGTCTCATGGCGCGGTAACTGCACGTGAATTGCAGTTACCGGCAGTAATGAGTGTCAGGGGCGTAATGACACGGTTGGAAAATGGCATGCAAGTACAACTAGACGGCAAAACAGGTGTCGTCAGAATATTGCAGTAGCATTGCTCACGGCTAGGGCCTTATTCTGCTGGTGGGTTTGGCGTGACCGCCTTATTTTTAAACCAGCTGCGACGGCCCGAGCCTTCCCCCTGAGGCTCATACCAGTTTTCATTACGGGTTGCGTACATGGTGGCGGCAATCGCGATGAAGGTTAATATCGACCCAGCCAAAAGGGCATAGTCAGCACTTCGAAGGATCAAATAAAGCACGCCATAAAGTAAGGTTAACATCAGTGCTAAGACCAAGGTGCGTTTCCCCAAACGCAGCGCAGCCGCGCCAAAGGCTACGATTAGCAGCACGGTCGCGGACGAGGCAACCAAGTATGCCGCGCCAAATCCGATCTGCTCGGCGAAAGCAAGCAAGAGCAGAAAGAAAGTCGATTGTGAAAGACCTACCAGTATGAACTGAATCGGATGCGTAGGCCGTGCGCCCTGGCTCTTGATCAGAAAAATTGTCAGGAAGGTCAAGCCGATGAACAAGATGCCATAGCGCGCGGCGCGATAGGATTTTTGGTACACGTCATTCGGTTGGTAGAGATTCACACCGAAGCTAGTCTGTCTCCGAGCGACATAATCATAGGATTCTCGACTTATCTGAGGCAGGGCGCGCGCTAAATGGGAAATCAAAATTGAACTCGGCCGTTGAACTGTAAACCGGCACGGTGAAAATACCTCGCTGACGCGCTTCGGTTTCACTGGTCAACTCGACCTCAAACAGATTGGGGTAAATGAACAGCGGCGAACGCTGAACCTGGCGCATCTCTTCGACGATGCGAAAAACAGGCTTTCCTTCGGTGTCTAGTCGCTGCATCCCTGTTTCTGGATCAATCAATTCACGGCGCTCTTTTACCAGCGCAGATTCCTCGACAGGGATCACCAGCACCGGACCGCTGAGTATTTGAGGCCCACCCCATTCCATACCAACCGAGGCGCGTGTAGTGCGGTTATAATGCGAGCGATCATCGACAATTTCGCCTACAAAGAACAGCGGTATAGACATCATTAAAATAAGAATGCCTACAACAAAAAATCGCCACCCAAATGAATTGAACATAGTATCCCTCCCTTAGCGCACCTTAAGTGCACCTTATTAATCCAATTGACGCGAAAAGTGTTCGTAGAGTGGCTCAACCGAATGCTGAATAGGCATCTTAAGCTGTCGCTTGAGTTCATCTACAGATAGACGGCCGTAGTTTTTATCCAGCGCAGTGTTGCTACCCACGCCCGACGGGGTATACCACCGTCAAGTAAACCCAGTTACCCAGGCTTAACACCTGCAGCGCCTCTCGCCTCCCATGCCCTGCCGGGTGAGTTCAGTATTCGAAGTATTCCAGACGTGATGTGGCGGCAGTTGGACTGGCCTGTTGCAGCTAAAGCGATGGAAAAGTGGTTTGCACTCCCGGCAAGAGAGATGTTTGATAAAGAGAAGAGCGGAGATATAAAACCCATTTCGATACCTACTGAGTAGGTTGATACTGAGCTGATACGTTGGAACTGGCTTAATGTATTTTCACGGGTTTCGGAGGCGGAGCAGATCTTGCTGTCTAGATTAGAAAATTCTGCAGCTAAGGATGAGTTGGGAAAGTTACTCAGTGAGCGTTTAAATGCGGATGCCAGATTGCGCGAGCAATCCTCCAAAGGCACAGCACTAGTCAGATGTATAGATGTAATCTAGGCACATTCTTCCTGGCAATTCCAATTTGCGACAGTAGGTCAAAATAGATGGCCATTGACACCGAAGAAGCCCTACGACACGTCATTGCCCGTGTGCGTGAGGTACAGGATACGCTTGAGCGCCGTTTAGTGCTTGAAAACGTATCGAGCTACATTGATTACGCGAGTTCGGAGATGAGCGAGTGGGCATTTCTGTCGGCACTTGTCGAGGAAGCCGATTGCATGCTGTTACTTGATGTGAACAATATTTATGTAAGCGCTATGAACCACGGCTACGACCCGCATGCATTTGTTGATGGCGTGCCAGCACACCGCGTACAACAGATACACGTGGCGGGCCACTCAAATCTGGGCGATGTGATCATCGATACCCATGATGCCGCTGTGCCTGACGCGGTATTCGATCTCTATGCTTATGCATGTCAGCGTTTAGGACTGGTGAGCACGATGATTGAACGCGACGATGCGATACCGCCGCTGGAAGAATTGATCGCCGAGCTTGACCGAGTGCGTGCGGTGGCAGCCCGTCATGCCAAGGTTCAAGAACCTGAGGAGGCACTTGCATGTCTGATCTAGGCTCGAGTCGGCTTGCCGATCTGCAAGCTCAGTTGCAAAACTATATTTTAGGAAAGGGTGTTTCAGGTGATGGCGGTAATCTGGATGGAGTCCTATCTCTACTGGTGGATGGCGCTCCCGATGGGAGTATGCTGCTCTTAAGGGGCTGGTCGATGTCCTGAGCTTTGCCCGCGTGTGCGAAGAACTCGCCCACAGCTATCCAAATACTGACATCGAGACCTCAATCGGTACTTGGCTTGCGCGTTGGCTGGCAGATGAACTCTTGTCGGCGATCCAGCTGAGCCCTATGGTCGTGCCGACGGAGCCATGACCCCCGGCTACCTGAACGACCATTTGCTCTCCTAGGCTATTTAGATATGTCATCGGCGTTGCTTGCCCGCCAGCTGGAAGGCGAGCCTGCCACAGCTGCTCACCTGTGGATACGTCACATGCCCGCAAATAGTCATCTACCGTTGCGGCCAAGAAGGCCACACCACTTTCAGTGATTACAGGTCCACCAATACCGAGAGCTAACGTATTTATTTAATGCGCTTGCCATAACGCTTCAACGGACTGCTGGTATTAATACGTTTGTTTAACTGGCGTTTGCATGTTAGGATTCCGCAAGAATTATTTACAGGGAGTGTTGAAAATGCCTAAAGTTAAATTAGATGGCTATTTGAACAAGCATATCAGTGAAATCTGTGGTGTTGGTTATAACAAGAATTCCGATAATCATTGTGCTCACTTTGTAAGTCATGTTTTAGGTTTAAACTTCGGCTATACGTGTGGAATGATGGTTCATTCCAGTCAGTCTTCTGGATCAATTCGAGTCCAAGAAATCTTTCCAAAGTGTAAGCAAGTTGGTTCTTGGGATACATTAAGTGATTCCCTAGAGTGTGGCTTGGTCTTTATTACACGTGCAAGTAATGTCAATATTCAAGACAAAACCATGCTGAATGTGCCAAGAAAGCATGTTGGTATCTTTTATGGTAAAGAGACCTGAATTCAGATAATAACCGCAACACTCATGTGATGGGCCAGGTCGGAGAGAGGCCAGCTACCGAAATGTGGTAG
>NZ_JBLXDN010000027.1:0-48950 GCF_048264025.1 Nitrincola sp. | reverse complement strand
CATTACCTGATTAATTTGTTAAAGAGCGGCTTGAGCTACCCGATGTGTTGGGCTGTTGTCTCAAGCGAGGTGCGTATAGTATAGATCAAAATCTGGCTGGTCAACGAATTTTTGCGAGTTTTTGTAGTTATTTTACCGGACGACTAAAACTGAACAGCAGGCTTGCTCAACTACCTTTGACGTCACTGAGCCTATAAGAATATTTTCTAGTTTAGAGTGACTATGACTGGGCAGCATAATCAGTTGAGGCTGCAATTCCCTTGCATACTTCAAAATTTCTTTATGCACCACACCCTCTGTGGTCTGTACAGAAAAGTCTGTTAATTGTGGTAATGCCTGCTTAACCAATAAGATCAAATCATCTTTCAATACAGACAACGCACTTTCCACCTCTTCTTTTGAGACATACGAAGCGAGTAATGGAACAGGCTTCCCCGGCAGTATGGACATGAAGTGCATGCACACTTCCTGTCCTCCAAGGTACTTCATAACCTTCATCAAACCCGCTATTGCAGCATCTCTATCCTGGAGATCAACAGGTAGCAAAACTTTTAGACTCATTTAATTATCCGTGATCCAAACACGCACAAAATAGCTGCCGAAACTTGTACTCAGCGCACCACCATCACCGATATATTACTATGCTTGACCACATGAGCTGAATTGGGTCCCAGCACATAGTCTGCGAATTTACGCTTGTTATGTGCTGCCATGACAATCAAGTCTGCATCGATTTCTTTAGCAATGGTTACAATCGTTTCCCACGGAGATCCGTCCGCTACTATTCGCTGAACTTTAATTTCTTCTGGTATGTTTTCCTTCACGAACTTCTTCAACTCCTCCTTGAGTAAGGCATGTGCTTTAGACGAGAAATCCTTAGGAAAGAAGGACCCCACCATTGGCATGGAAAAGTCGGGTATCACAGTGAGCACATGCAAAGAAGCATCATAGGTCTTGCATAAATTTAGAGCTACAGGCAAGGCACGCTTCCATGAGTTAGGCTCACTTAACACCACCGGCATTAATATTTTGTTATACATAGTTAAAACTCCTATGCCGCTGTAACAGTTTGACCAGCTTGCTCCTTACGAGCATGCCGGCGTCTTTGCAACCAGTAAACAAGGCCAAATAGCATAAATCCAGGTACCCATACCCACTCTTTAGCCCAACGATCAACTGGAGCACTTACCTCTACTATCTCTTGATCAAAGTCGAACCCTATGTCTGCAGCCAAGCTGCCAAACTCAACCATATCAACAAAGGCGCGATCACCATCTACATATAATTCAAGTCCTAAATTTTGCATACGCTCATCAGCTGTTTGACCACCGGGTACCGGAATCAGCCGATAAGTTAGCAACGGATCACCAAAATCATCTTCACCGGCTACCTGGACACGCAGATTACTGCCTGAGTCAACCTTCATCAGAGCCTCGCTAAATTCAGCAGGTGGTACTGTCTGATAGGGATCATGAACCTTATCCATCCAATATCCCGGACGGAATAACGTAAATGCTACCAACAATAACAGCAGGGTTTCATACCAACGACTGCGAGTTAACATATAGCCCTGTGTAGCTGCAGCAAAAATCAACATCGCAATCGTCGACACGATAAATATTAATATCCCCTGCATTACAGTGACATCAATAAGCAACAGGTCAGTATTAAAAATGAACAAGAAGGGCAACGCCGCCGTTCGCATACTGTAATAGAAGGCCTGGAACCCGGTTCGAAGTGGATCTCCTCCCGAGACAGCCGCTGCCGCAAAGGAGGCCAACCCCACAGGTGGAGTTACATCCGCCATAATACCGAAATAAAATACGAATAAATGCACCGCTATCAAAGGCACCAACAGACCATTCTGCTGCCCTAGCATAACCACAACCGGAGCCATCAGTGCCGAAACAACAATATAATTTGCTGTTGTTGGCAAACCCATCCCCAAAATCAGGCTCAGCACAGCCGTGAGCAGCAGAATCAGCATCAGGTTACCCATAGCTAGAATTTCAACCACATCAGCCAGCACTAGACCTACCCCTGTCTGCGATACAGCCCCAACAACAATACCCGCCGTTGCTGTTGCTATGCCTATACCGATCATATTGCGAGCGCCTGTCACCAGGCCGCTCCACAAGTCACGCCCACCCTCTTTGAAGTCCTCCAGCGGCTTGCTACGGTCTCTAAACAAGGCAATCAGAGGGCGCTGTGTCAGCATAATAAAAATCATGAATACGGTTGCCCAGAAAGCAGAGAGCCCAGGCGACAGGCGCTCCACCATCAAACACCAGACCAACACAACAACCGGAAGTATATAATGTAACCCAACCATGACCGTTGGGCGTGTCTGTGGCAAGTTGACGACCTCTGAATTAGGGTCATCAAGTTCAAGCTCAGGATATCTCGCACTTAATTTCAGCAACCCCACATAGGCAATTGCCAAAGCCACAGAAACCACCCAAGGAGTAGCGTCCCCCAGCAGAGGCTTAAGCCAACCCAATCCATAGTAAACAGCAAAAGACAGTGCCATAACTAAAATAAGGCCAGTCATAAAGCTGATCACCTTATTGAGCAAGGGCCTTGCCGGGTTAGCCGATGGTAATCCCTGCATATTGGCTTTCAGGGCTTCAAGGTGAACGATATACATCAGCGCAATATATGAGATTACAGCTGGCAAAAAGGCATGCTTGATGACTTCCACATAAGATATACCGACATATTCAACCATCAAGAAGGCCGCAGCCCCCATAACCGGCGGCATAATCTGCCCATTGACCGATGCAGACACTTCAACTGCACCCGCTTTTTCCGAGCTGAAGCCTACGCGCTTCATCATCGGAATAGTGAAGGTACCTGTGGTTACTGTGTTTGCAATCGAGGAACCGGAAATCAAGCCTGTCATACCTGATGCAACAACGGCGGCTTTAGCTGGACCACCACGATAATGTCCAAGCAGAGAGAAGGCGACTTTTATAAAATAGTTGCCAGCACCAGCCTTATCCAGCAAGGCGCCAAACAGAACAAAGAGAAATACAAAGCTGGTTGAAACACCCAGCGCGATACCGAACACCCCCTGAGCAGTCAACCATTGATGGTTAATTAAACCATTTACACTGACACCACGATGAGCCAGGATGCCAGGCATATGCGGACCCAACAGGCTGTAGATAAGAAATACTGAAGCAACAACTACCAGTGGAGGCCCAAGCGCACGACGTGTCGCCTCCAACAACAACACCAATCCCATCACACCAATAATAACATCTTGAGTGAGCGGCGCTCCCGGGCGCCCGGATAGCTGCGTATAGAAAATATAGATATACAACGCACAAAATGCCGCGACCAGCCCTATAACCCAGTCAGGCAAAGGAATATGGTTACGAGGTGAACGCTTGAAGGCCGGGTAGGCCATAAAAGCCAGTGTCAGGGCAAAGGTCAGATGAATTGAGCGGGCTTCGGTTGAGTTAAAAACACCAAAGCCAACCATATAAGGCAAAGGTGATGCAATCCATAACTGAAACAGCGACCAAGCCGCAGCGATGCTAACCAACAACTTTCCCTGTATTCCATCAGGAGCCCGCGCACCCGTATCAGAAGCTGCTACCATTTCATCAAGATCAATTGCCGGCTTTGCTGGCTGATGCGTATCGTTAGTCATCTGTTTGCCCTGTAGTCATGTTCAGAGAGCCAAGGAAAGTTGAGGCTTGTGGCCTCTACTTCCTTATCGTTACAACTTAGCTAGAACTAAATAGTGCTAAATACTGGTATAGGGTACATCCTGTACAAAAAAATGCGCGCCGGATTAGGACGCGCATTTATTTAACTTATCGGCTAGTTACTCCTGCATCCAGCCACGCTCAACATAATAACGCATCGCGCCATCGTGAATAGGAGCAGTTAAACCATCGGCAATCATATCGGCTTCATTCAGGTTTGCGAAAGCAGGATGGAGACGCTTAAAGCGATCAAAGTTATCAAACACCGCTTTAACTGTCTGGTAAACGGTCTCTTCATCAACACCCGCATGACTAACAAAAGTAGCAGCTACACCGAAGGTCGATACATCTTCATCATTACCGCGGTAAAGACCACCAGGAATCACGGAACGAGTGTAATAAGGATAAGCATCAACAAGCTCATCTATTTCTGCACCTGACACAGATACCAGTTTTGCATCAACGGTCGTTGTAGCTTCCTGGATAGAACCATTCGGGTGACCAACTACATACACCATGGCATCAATGTTGTTATCTGCCAAAGCGGATGACTGTTCAGCCGCATCCAACTGTGATGCCAGAGCAAAATCATCTACCGTCCAACCCATGGCATTCATTACAACATCCATGGTATTGCGCTGACCTGAGCCAGGATTACCAATGTTAACCCGCTTACCTTTTAAGTCAGTGAAATCAGAAATTCCGGAATCAGAACGTGCAACAACGGTCAGAGGCTCACCGTGCATAGTGAACACTGAACGCATATCACCCCAAGCACCTTCTTCTTCAAAATTACCTTCACCATTATAGGCGCGGAAGTGAACATCTGACTGCACAACGCCCATATCCAACTCAGCGTTTTTCATACCATTAACGTTAGCTACTGAGCCACCAGTTGACGGCGCATTACAGCGAACACCATGCTCATCACTATTACGATTTACCATGCGGCAAACCGATTGGCCCACAACATAATAAACACCTGTTTGCCCACCAGTACCGATAGTAATAAATTTCTGTTCTGCGACAGCCTGGGTCGAGAAAGCAGTTGCACCAAGTACAATGCCGGTTACGGCGGCTGCTAGAGAAAGACGCTTCATATAACTTACCTCATCAGGTTTATATTTTATTTTGCTACCCAGACCCATCTGGCTGGGTTAATACACTAACCATTTACGCCTGCTGTCAGTCAGCAGAACTTTGCCTGCATCGCAGGATCATGTAACTAAAGTCTAAAAATAGCCCATTAAGCGCGAATTATCAAAGTATTATCTATCTTCTGGCAGGATAAGGCCCTTTTCTTCGTAAAAGCGCCTGGCACCCGGATGCAAAGGAGCCGTAAGTGCTTCCCGCACCATGGCTTCAGGCACCAGCTCTGCAAAAGCCGGATGCAAGCCCTTAAACGTATCAAAATCATCGAACACGGCTTTAACCAGCGCATAGATCACGTCATCTGGCACACGGGAGTGCGTAACCAGTGTTGCCACAACACCAAAAGAATAAATCTCACCGGCATTTCCCTTATAGATTCCGGCGGGAATCGATGAAATACGATAATAGCTGTGTTCTTCAACCAGTGAGCGAACCTGCTCATCATAAGCGCCAATAATATGTACATCACAAGTAGTTGTTGCTTCCTGAACTACACCGCTTGGATGTCCCACTGTGTACACAGTTGCATCTATGCGGTTATCACACAATGCACTGGCCTGCTCAACCGGCCCAAAGGTTCTTGCTTCCAGAAAATCATCCAACTCCCAACCCTTGGCCTCCATCAGCACCTGCATGGTAGCAAACTGTCCCGAGCCAGGATTGCCAATATTGACCCGCTTTCCCTTAAGATCATCGAGTGAGGTAATGCCAGAATCAGCTCGCGCCAATACAGTGAAGGACTCCGAATGCAGTGAAAAAACTGAGCGAAGTTCAGAGTCAGGACCATCAGAGGCAAAAGTGTCGGACGTTCCCATATAGGCATGGTGCTGCCAATCCGATTGTGCCAGACCCAGCTCTAGATCACCCGTCTGCAGGGCTTTCAGATTAATCACTGTTCCACCTGTAGCACGAACCGCACAACGTACTCCATGTTCAGATCGAGTGCGATTAACCAAACGACACACAGCGCCTCCAGCTGGGTAATACACACCCGTAACACCACCGGTTCCGATAGTTACCGCACTGCTCATTCCGGGGTCCGATTGTGCAAACACGGCGGTGCTCAACCCAGCTAGCAGAAAAATTCCTATGGTTGACTTATACTTACTCAACATCTTTATTTTCCATACTGCACTCGCATAAATGATGATCGAATAATTTCAGTATTGGCCACATTGGTAAACATCTCCAGCCGCGCACTGTTTTTTTTCAAGCCTGGTTAATCAACTGAATGTAGGCGCTACTGATGGTAAAACCGAACAGGCGAAAATTACTTTAAAACAGTATAGTCTATAGCTATGTCTTTATCTGGCTCAGGATCCGTGCCATGTACAATCTTCCAACCCTTGAAGCGACTCGCGAAATCACCTCTATCGCTGTATTAACCAGTGGCGGTGACTCCCCTGGCATGAATGCAGCCATACGCGGTGTCGTGCGAACAGCCTTGAGTTATGGAATCACTGTTCAGGGCATTCATCGTGGCTTCACCGGACTGCTGCAAAATGATATTGAGGTGCTATCTTCAGCATCCGTGTCCAATATCGTCCAACGTGGTGGCACTTTCCTGAAAAGTGCCCGTTGCCCTGAATTCCATGACCCAGCCTGTCGCAAACAAGCCGCTGAGATTCTGCACTCACACGGCGTAGAGGCTTTGATTGTCATCGGAGGCGATGGCTCTCTGACTGGCGCGCACCTGCTTGAAGAAGAGACTGGTGTTTTGGTTATAGGCCTGCCAGGTACGATAGACAATGATATATTCGGCACGGAAGACACTATCGGCTTCGATACCGCTATGAATACTGCTCTGGATGCTATCGACCGCATTCGGGATACCGCCGATTCCCATGAACGCCACTTCCTGGTTGAAGTGATGGGGCGTAATTCAGGCTTCCTGGCTACCCATGTGGGGATTGCTGCCGGTGCAGAAATGATTCTGGTACCTGAATATGCCGTCAATATTGCAGAGGTAGCACTGCAGCTAGCCACATCCCGCAAAGCAGGCACCGGCTCCAGTGGCATTATTGTCGTCGCCGAAGGCAATGAACCCGATTTAACCAGCAAAATTGCTAATGAATTACAGCAGCATGGTCTGTCACCACATATATCTATTCTTGGGCATATTCAGCGAGGAGGGCGTCCTAGCGGTCACGATCGAGTATTGGCATCCTGCCTGGGAGCTGTCGCCGTAGAATACCTTCTCGCAGGCTACAGCGATATTATGGTGGGGGTGAATAAAGGAGAAGTCGTCGACATACCGCTGGATGACTTAATCCGCTACCGTAAAGGCCTGGATCCGGAGTTACTCAAAATTGCGCTGCAACTGCATAAATAGGGCGACAGACTGCACAGAGTGAGCTCAATCACTCTCTCGCTCTACCGAAACCTCAAGAGCATTACCGATCACTACACGGATTGAAACCGGCGCGCAGCAAACAGAGCAGTCTTCCGTGTATTCCTGATCACCACCACTACAGTCTACCGTCAATGAAAAAGGTTCACTGCAATAAGGGCAAACCAAATCTACAGTTTCTAATGGATTCATCATTTCCTCCCTACTTCAGCAAGACGGCTAGGTTTGCCGCAATAATCACAGAGCTAGCGTCAATACAACTCGCAAGCTGCACTAAGCTTAGTCTAAATGTGACTGCACCACATGAACTCAACCATAAATGCGGGTACAGTTGCGTCCTGCAGACTTAGCGTCGTAGAGCGCCTGATCCGCATGCTTAAGCAAGCGCTCCGCTGAATCAGTTACCCCCATTCGGAAGCAGGCAATTCCGATACTCACAGAAAGACTTACTGACTTATCAGGTAACAGCGAAATTTTACGGCATTCGGCATGCAATGTTTCTGCAATTTGCAACGCATCTTCAACCGTAGTTTCCGGAAAGATCAGGGTAAACTCTTCACCACCAAAGCGTGCAGCCAACTCTCCAGGCCGATGAGTGAACCGCTGAAATATCCTCGCCATCTCCTTCAAACATTCGTCACCCAACTGATGTCCATAGGTATCATTCAGTCGCTTAAAGTGATCGATATCGATCATCAACACAGCCAACGGATGGTGGTAACGCAATGAACGCCCTACTTCTGTGTCCAGCGACTGATCCAGACAACGTCGGTTAGCCAGCCCGGTCAATCCATCCATCTGTGACAAACGCTCAAGTTCCAGGTTTGCTTTTTGCAGGCGATGAGCAAGACTGGAATAATCTTCTATCGATTGGCGAATAGTATCCAGCTCTTTAAAACACAGTGGCTGCAACCTGATAGGACGCTCCCCTTGTCCTTCAATTGCACGCAGTCCATTAACCAGTTCTTGAACAGGACGAAGAATAAGACGCTGGAACGAAAACAGTATGATGGCCGAAACAAAGATCAACAAGGCGATCAGTATCAAAAAATAATTACTGATTTTCAACGCATCATCACCGATATCACGGGTAATCAACCGTGCCTTCAATGCGGCATCAGAGCTAAGGTAAGCGGACAGGTGTTCAATCCGCTCATGGGTATCTTTTACCAGCCAGTCTAGTTGAACATTCAGATCAGATATAAAGTTGATATGGTAAAGCAGGCTGTCGAAATCATCCGGCGTCAGGCGAGTCTTGAGCCGTTCCAGTATATTTTGCAAACTTTCCATTTGAATGGACTGAACGGAGATAGCTGAAAAAAAACCAACGAAATAACTCAAGTCAGTATAGTCAGCTTCGCTGAGTTGTACTTGTACCTTTTGCTGCAGCTCACGCTGCATTTGCCTCACACCAAGCATCTCACGGATATCAAACATGATATTGTTGGCTTCGGACATCAGGTAGGCATCCTGATCAAGCATAAAACTATGAATAAGCACCTGAGACAGTAATCGATAATGCCGTTCTTCTGATGCGCTTTGTACTCGATAAGCAGCGTCCAGATAAGTGCCAATTTTCTCCACTTTCAATGCATCTTGCTGTGTGCGAAGCAGCTCTGGCAAATAATCTTCGGCCGTAGCACGAGTTTTAGCCGATATATCTCTAAGCAATCCGAGCGACAGCATCAGCGCCAGGGTAAACATCAGCAATAAACCCAGCACTACCACCAACAGGGTTACAGACATTTTGAACTGAGGAATAAACTTCGGATGTGCCATATCAATAGATACTGAACGGGATGTACTTGCGGTTTATGCGCTCATAGGTACCATTTAACCGAATGGTTATCAGCGCCTGATTGATATCGGAGCGCAATGAATCATTTCCCTTCTCAACAGCTATATGTGCATCTGTTTTCAACAGTTCATCTATTAGCGGCTCGGATATAAAATCGAACGCACTCCCTTCTGATGACTGTAGAAAACTCAGAAGATTAATACTGTCGGACAACACCAGATCTACTTCACCGGATACCAACTTTGCGAGTGCCTGCTCTTGATCCTCAGTAACAACTATATCGGCTGCCGGATAACGTGACCTTAAGAAAGTTTCCTGCACCGTGCCGATACCCGTTGCCAAACGAACCCCCTCAAGCGATTCAGGACTGCTACTGGAGTACTTGTATGGGTTACCAACGAAAACTGAATGGCTACGGTAGTAAAAATCACTGAAATCAACACGCTCCTCCCGTTCAGCCGTCTTAGCCATACTAGCCACTATCAACTGATAGTGGCCCTTTTCTATACCATCCAGAAGATCGTTCCAAGGCACCGCAATTAATTCACAGTCCCGCTGCATGGTCTCACAAAGGGCATAGGCAATATCCACATCAAAGCCAGACAATCCGCCCGCTTCATCAAAATAGCTAAATGGAGGATAAGCGCCTTCTGTTGCAATAATCAGTGGGCCTGCCTGGGCAAACCCCATCCACCCAACAAGAAGTATGCCTAACCAGATGTTTGTTTTTTTTCTTATCATTACAAACGTCCCTGATTATAAAAAGCTATGGATTATAATCTTACTTCGATTCCCCGCGACTGCATATACAGTTTCGCTTCAGGAATGGAGTACTCATTAAAATGGAAAATAGAGGCTGCCAATACCGCATCGGCTTTACCTTCCAGAATACCATCAACCAGATGATCAAGATTACCCACACCACCTGAAGCAATAACAGGCACATGAACGGCTTCACTGATAGCACGAGTGACGCCCAGATCAAAACCTGATTTCATGCCATCCTGATCCATTGATGTCAGCAGAATCTCACCCGCCCCCAGATCGACCATTTTCACGGCCCACTCGATAGCATCTAATCCGGTTGGCTTACGACCACCGTGGGTAAAGATTTCCCAACGGTCAGCCTCACCCGGTTGAGAGACTTTTTTAGCATCAATGGCGACAACGATGCATTGTGAACCAAACCGTGATGCAGCTTCCTGAACAAAATCAGGATTGAATACCGCCGCTGTATTAATAGATACTTTATCAGCACCGGCATTCAGCATACGACGAATATCTTCACAGGCCCGAATACCCCCCCCCACAGTCAGGGGAATAAACACTTCAGCTGCCATACGCTCAACCGTATGCACAGTGGTTTCTCGACCTTCATGACTGGCAGTGATGTCTAGAAAAGTGATTTCATCGGCACCTTGCTGCTCGTATCGACGGGCAATTTCTACTGGGTCACCCGCATCACGAATATCCAGAAATTTGACACCTTTGACAACTCGCCCATTTTCAACATCCAGACAGGGGATAATACGCTTAGCCAGTCCCATAACGGTTCCTTATGCTTTACACAGTTGGTCACTGAGTGCCTGAGCTTCTGCTACATCCAGCGTGCCTTCATAAATAGCACGACCAGTAATAGCACCCAGAATGCCCTTATCGGCAACTGCTGCAAGACGACGAATATCCTCAATATCGGTCACACCACCTGAGGCTATAACCGGTATGCCCGCATCCTGAGCCAGCGCGACAGTCGCTTCCACATTAACACCCTGCATCATGCCATCACGGCTGATATCGGTATAAACGATCGAAGAGACACCATCATTGCGGAATTGAATCGCCAGATCAGTAGCCTTAACACTAGAAACCTCAGCCCAGCCATCGGTGGCCACATAACCATCCTGCGCATCCAGACCAACGATAATATGGCCAGGAAAGCGCTTGCACATATCCGTTACAAAAGCTGGATCTTTCACCGCTTTGGTACCGATAATAACGTACTCAACACCAGCCTTCAGATAAGCCTCTATGGTTTCTGCGGTACGAATGCCACCACCTATCTGAATCGGCAGGTCAGGGTAGGCCTGTGCAATCGCTTTAACTATTTCACCATTGACCGGTTCTCCGGCAAAAGCGCCATTCAGGTCAACCAGGTGCAAACGACGACAGCCTGCTTCGACCCATTTTGCAGCCATATCTACCGGGTTATCCGAGAACACCGTAGAGTCATCCATGCGCCCTTGACGCAGACGCACACATTTACCATCTTTCAGATCTATTGCAGGGATAATCAGCATGTTTCTTTCCAGTTAATCAAAATCGGTTACACCCATGTTTCCACACGGAAGGTTCAGGCACGTCCATCCCAGCTAAGGAAATTCTGCAACAGTTTAAGACCTGCCTGCTGGCTTTTTTCGGGGTGAAACTGCACAGCAAAGACATTTTTATGTGCCAAGGCCACATCAAAGGGCACGCCGTATTCACAGCTACCCGCAACCTGCTCGGATTGCGCCAGCTTCACATAATAACTATGTACAAAGTAAAAGCGGCTATTGTCTTCAATCCCCTGCCACAGCGGGTGAGACTTGGCCTGTTTCACCTGATTCCAGCCCATATGCGGAACTTTCAAGGTATGGTTATCGGCATCACGCAAATCATTACCAAAGAAATTCACTCGCCCGGCAAACTCGCCCAGACAATCCACACCGCCATTCTCTTCAGAGAAATCCATCAATGCCTGAAACCCGACACAGATTCCTAAAAAAGGTTTACCGGAGCGAATGGCTTCAGCCACTTCAACATCAACGCCCAAGCGGCGTATTTCAGCCATACAATCACGAATTGCCCCGACGCCAGGCAGCAGTACTCTATCGGCATCACGTACCGCTTGTGGATCGGCCGTTACCAGCACCTCAACATCAGGGTTAACATGCTCCAGCGCCTTGGCAACCGAGTGCAGGTTTCCCATACCATAATCGATAACGGCAATACGGCTCATGTTTACAGGCACCCTTTGGTTGATGGCATCATACCCTTGGCACGTGGATCTTCCTCCAGCGCCATACGCAGGGCACGGCCAAATGCCTTGAAGATAGTTTCAGCCTGATGATGACTGTTCTTACCCTTGAGGTTATCAATATGTAGCGTGACACCAGCATGATTAACAAAGCCATGGAAAAATTCGCTGAACAGGTCTACATCAAAACTGCCAATACGGCCGCGGGTAAACTCAACGTTCATTTCTAGCCCAGGACGCCCGGAGAAATCGATAACCACCCGCGACAAGGCTTCATCCAGGGGAACATAGGCATGGCCATAACGACGTATGCCGGTTTTATCCCCTACGGCCTGTTTAAAAGCCTGACCCAGAGTGATGCCGACATCCTCCACTGTGTGGTGATCGTCAATGTGCAGATCACCTACGGCACTCACTTCCAGATCAATCAGGCCATGACGGGAAATCTGGTCCATCATATGGTCCAGAAAAGGGACACCGGTATCTGCCTCAAACTTGCCGCTTCCATCCAGATTAACGGCAACGGTGATCTGGGTTTCCAGAGTATTCCGGGTAACTCTGGCTGTGCGCTGCGCCATAACATTCTCCGCAAATAATTCACTAAATGCTGCTATTATACGGTATAGATGCTGCCAACGGCAGGGCTGAAGCCCAGTGAGGCTGCGTAAATTATTTAGCAGTGTATTTTTCTTTTGCAAACAGACTCTGAGACGTACTTATGAAGCGCTTTATCAAAATCCTTGCAGCCACCTTTGTCGTCCTGGTTTTAGCTATTGCTATCGGACTCTTTTACATTACCTCTGTAATGGATCCAAATGACTATAAACCAAGAATTGAACAGCTTGCGCTTGATAAGGCCGGGATGGAACTCAACATCGAAGGTGATATTGCCTGGTCACTTTATCCTTGGCTAGGCATGCAAACTGGTGCCATAACTATTGCGTACCCTGGCAAGCCCCAGCTTGGCAGCCTGGCATCAGCACAGGTTTCGCTACAATTGATGCCACTGTTTTCAGGTCGTGTGGAGATGAGCGATTTGATACTGGAGGGGCTATCTCTTAATTTAATTAAAGATGCTGATGGCAATGTAAACTGGATAGACGACTTGGCAGAAACAAGCGAAACCGCCGATTTACCAAGTGCGGAGGCTCCCAGTTCAGCTAACACAACAGCCGATGTTGACCTGAACATCGAATCTATCTCTGTGCAGCAGGCAGGCATCCAATACACTGATCTGGCTGAAAACACCCGTATTGAGCTTAGTAGCCTGACACTAACAACAGCCAACGTACGTCTAGACCAACCGATTCATACCGAACTAAGCTTCAATTTGCGCTTGTTTGAAGGTGCTGATGTCGTCACTGAAGCCAATACAAAACTAGACACCCATCTTCTGATAAATCGGGATCTGAAGCGTTTCAACCTGGCAGACACCCAGATAAACCTGCAACTGGGAGGCAGCGGCCTTCCGCCGAATCTTCCAACAATTAGTTTACGTTCGGATATCACTCTGAACTTGATGGATGAAAGCTTGATTATCGATCAACTTAGCGTAACGCTTGGCAGCCTGGCACTTCAGGGGCAGCTAAGCCTGCAAAATTTTAATGAGCCTGACATCAGCGGACGTATCGATGCAGCCCCCTTTAATTTGAAGGCTCTGTTGACCGAACTTGGGCAGCCGCCACTCACTACGCAAAATGCCAGCGCACTTCAGCAAGTAGGCTTTTCAACGCAACTCAACGGCGACCTCAAGGCTATCAGTCTGTCACCACTGAGCCTTACTCTGGATGACACACTATTAACTGGATCTGCGGGCATTAACCTGCAAACTGGGCAGCTATCCCTTGCACTCAAGGGGAATACGCTGAATGCCGATCATTATCTGCCACCACAAACAGCCTCCACAGCTACTTCTAACAGTAACGACACCAACCGCCAAACCAACCAAGGTGAAGCAGGCTGGTCACAGGAAGAGATTCTTCCTGTTGATAGTCTAAAAGCGCTTAATCTATCCCTGGAGCTGGATCTGGAAACGCTGATTTTCGAGCAAAAGCGCATCAATAATCCAGGCATCACTCTGACGGCTGATGATGGTCTGATCAATCTCAACCGGCTGACTGCTCAGCTCTATTCAGGTCAACTCAATGCCAGCGGCAACCTGGATGCTCGAAGCACGCCTGTAACAACCCAGGCTAACCTTCAAGTTAACGACATTCAGGTGGGTGAACTGCTAAAAGAGATGGCAGACTCAGATGCTGTCAGCGGACTCTTCTCAACGCAAGCAGAGCTAGTCACCAGCGGGGGCTCTATACACGCCATGATTAACAATCTGAATGGCTCTGCCAGTATCAGTATGAAAGAAGGCGTGCTGCAAGGCATAGATATGGCGCAAACCGTCTGCCAGGGCATCCAGACAGTCACTTCCTTAGGCGTCAACACCCCGCAGGTTGACAGATCCACGCCCTTTGCTGATCTGCTGGGTAACTTCCGTATCCGCCAGGGTGTTGTAGAAAATAACGATCTCAGCGCCACCCTCGACGCCATGCTGCTCAAAGGGCAGGGCAAAGTGGATTTGCCCGCTCAAGCTATCGATTACCGTCTTGGCTTTACTATTCAGGAAAACCTGTTCCAACAAACCTGTTCGGTAAATAACCGCCTTGAAGGCTTAGAGCTACCCGTTAACTGCAAAGGCCAGTTCGACACGCCTCCCGCGCAGATGTGCCGTCCTGATACCAGTATATTTACACAACTGCTACGCCAGGAAGTACAGCGTAAAATTGAAGAGCAGATTGGCGGTAGTATCGAAGAGCAGATTAATGAACGTATCGGTGGAGAAGAGGGTGCTCGTGAGTTGATCCGGGGATTGTTACGTTAATGACTCTAGCGACAACAAACACAATGAGTGGCGCTCTGCTGAGCTGGTTTGACCAGCATGGGCGCCATGACCTGCCCTGGCAGGCCGAAAAATCACCTTATTACACCTGGATTTCTGAGATCATGCTGCAGCAAACCCAGGTCAAAACGGTAATTCCCTATTTTCAGCGCTTTATTGCTGAGTTTCCTGATGCACAAGCCTTGGCAGAGGCCCCTATTGATAGGGTGCTGCACCACTGGACTGGTCTGGGCTATTACGCTCGCGCCCGTAACCTGCATAAAGCCGCACAGATTATTAGCCAGAACTTTAACGGTGAATTTCCTGATACTCAGGATGAACTGGAGCAGCTACCGGGCATAGGCCGCTCCACTGCAGGCGCCATACTATCTATTGCCTTGGGGAAAAAAGCGGCCATTCTGGATGGCAATGTTAAACGGGTGCTGGCCCGTTACCATGCCGTAACAGGTTGGAGCGGTGAAGCCTCTGTCCAAAAACAACTCTGGACCCTGGCTGAGCTGCATACGCCGGAACAGCGCAATGGTGATTACACTCAGGCTATTATGGATCTCGGTGCAACGCTCTGCCGTCGGAGCAACCCCAGTTGCACTGTCTGCCCGCTTAACTCTGACTGTCGTGCACGGGCGTTGGGGATCACCGATCAACTGCCAACTCCTAAACCACGTAAAACTCTCCCTGTTAAAGCGGTCAGTTTAGCCATAGTGCGCAATCCAGCCGGGGAAGTCTGGCTGCAACAACGGCCACCCACTGGGATCTGGGGTGGTCTGTGGAGCTTGCCTGAAATCGATGACCCTGGCTTGCCCTTCAGTTTATCTACACATCAACCAGATGAGACCCTGGCTGTTTTGAAGCATAGCTTTAGCCATTACCATCTGCACATCACCCCTCAGGTCTACCAATTAAAAGCCCCTGGAAACTGTGTGATGGAAGCCACCAACGGTCTCTGGTATAACATAGACCAGCCGCAGCAGGCGATTGGCTTGGCTGCACCGGTTAAAAAGCTGCTTCAGCAGCTACCTATTCAATCTACTCACCCTCGCGGTGATTCAGGAGCAACAGATGAGTCGTAGTGTTTTCTGTCGCAAGTATCAAAAAGAGCTTGAAGGTCTGGATAAACCACCCTATCCAGGTCCGGTAGGTCAAAAAATTTATGAGTCGGTTTCCAAACAGGCCTGGCAAGCCTGGACTGAACATCAGACCATGTTAATTAACGAAAAACACCTGAATATGATGGACCCGGCGAGCCGCAAATTTCTGCAGGAACAGATGGAAAAGTTTTTCGCTGGCGAAGAATTTGAACAGGCTGAAGGTTACGTACCACCGGCTGAAAAATAAACTATTCCATCGACTCAGGTAGTGGACGGCGACGCTTCTCTTCAGCTCGCCGCATCAGATACCAGGCAATAAACGCTATCACAGACACGGCCAGAATAATCAGGGTTGCCAAGGCATTGATCTTGGGCGATACCCCGAGCCTGACAGATGAGAACACCACCATAGGCAAGGTTGTGGCTCCCGGTCCGGACACAAAACTGGCAATCACCAGATCATCCAAAGACAGAGTGAATGCCAGCAGCCAGCCGGAGATCAGTGCCGGGGTAATGATAGGAATCGTAATTAGAAAGAAGGTTTTAAAAGGTGTCGCCCCAAGGTCTAAGGCGGCCTCCTCGATTGAAAGATCCAGCTCACGCAGGCGCGATGACACCACCACGGCCACATAGGCACTGCAAAAAGTCGTGTGAGCTATCCAGATAGTCACCATGCCGCGATCAGCTGGCCAACCGATAATCTGCGCCATATGCACAAACAACAGCAACAGCGACAGACCTGTGATTACCTCAGGCATTACCAACGGCGCCGTAATCATACTCGACAGCATGGTCCGTCCACGAAAGCGACGAAAACGCGTCATCACCAAGGCCGCCAAAGTACCAATACACACCGCCATGGTGGCCGAATAAAAAGCGATCCTAAGACTCATCCACACAGCCGATAACAACTGCTGATCACGGAAGAGTTCTACATACCATTGCGTTGAGAAACCCGCCCAGACAGTCACCAGTCGCGATGCGTTAAACGAATAAAACATCAAAATCGCCATGGGGATATACAGAAACAGCAACCCCACTACCAGCATCACTTTGGAAAAGCTGACATTGCTTAACTTAGCCATTTTTTTCCATCTCCTTGGACTGATAACGATGGAAAAGAATAATCGGTATGATCAGCAATGCCAGCATGATAACGGCCAGCGCCGAGGCTACAGGCCAGTCACGGTTATTAAAGAACTCTTCCCACAGCACCTTACCGATCATCAGTGTATTGGGTCCACCCAGTAGCTCTGGGATTACGAATTCACCCACTGCAGGAATAAATACCAGCATGGAACCAGCTATGATCCCACCTTTTGACAAGGGCAAAGTAATACGCCAAAAGGTATTGACCTTGCGCGATCCAAGATCTGAAGCGGCCTCAAGCAAACTGGCATCCATTTTCACCAAATTGGCATAAAGCGGCAAAATCATGAACGGTAGATAGGCATAAACAATACCTATGACTACGGCGATATTGGTGTTCATCACCCTCAGCGGTTCATTGATCACACCCAACCACAATAGAAAATTATTCAGTAAACCCTGATTACTCAAAATGCCCATCCAGGCATACACGCGAATCAGGAAGGAGGTCCAGGAGGGCAACATAATCAGCAGTAACAGTACCAATTGCCACTGCAGAGGTGCCCGCGCCATAGCATAGGCCATGGGGTAACCCAACAGCAGGCAAAGGACTGTCGAAATAAAGGCAATTTTCAGCGAACCTATATACGCCGACACATACAGACTGTCAGACGCCAGAAAAATGTAGTTGCTCAAATTCAATACAATCGAAATGGTATCATCGATATAACTGAACACAGGTTGATAGGGCGGAATCGCGATCAACGCCGACGAAAAGCTGATTTTCAGTACCAGCGCGAAGGGCAGTAGGAAGAACAGCGATAACCAGATAAAGGGTATGCCGAAAACCAGAAGACGGCCACTCGGTAACGCTTGTCGGATCTTGTTCAGCATACTTAAGCCTCCGCGCATCAAGCTTAATCCCAGAGCACAACGGGACTGGAATCATCCCAACTGACAAAGACGGAATCGCCCCAGGTGGGTCGGTCACCACGTCGCTCGGTATTGGCAATACTGGCCTGAATGATCCTGCCTGATGGTAACTGGACATAGTAGACTGATATGCCGCCTAAATAAGCAATATCCTGTACCTTACCAGAGCACCAATTATAATCTGAATCTGGCTGCTCGCGACTGATCAGCGTTTTTTCCGGCCGCAGTGCGACCATGGCCAGCTCACTTTCAGCGCGAGTGCTAACCCCATGACCGATATAGATAGGTTGCTCCAGCTCCGCACAGGACAGGGTGAGGCTGTCAGCTTCATCTTCCTGGATACGGCACTCAAACATATTTACTGAACCAATGAATTCAGCAATCATCCGACTGTTAGGGCTCTCGTAAATATCGATAGGTGAGCCTATCTGCGCAATCCAGCCTTCCGACATAATGGCAATCCGGCATGCCATTGTCATAGCTTCTTCCTGATCATGGGTTACCAGCACACAAGTCACACCCACTTTTTCCAGTATACCCACGACTTCCAGCTGCATTTCTGTGCGCAGCTTTTTATCCAGCGCCCCCATAGGTTCATCCAGCAGCAATAACTTAGGCCGCTTGGCCAGGGAACGCGCCAAAGCAACACGCTGGCGTTGCCCACCGGATAGCTGGGCGGGGCGGCGCTTGGCATATTTCTCCATTTTCACCAGTCGTAGCATCTCAGCCACACGCTGATTAACTTCAGCTTTGGGAATTTTGTCCTGTTTCAGACCAAAAGCGATGTTCTGTTCCACGGTCATGTGCGGAAACAGCGCGTAGGACTGAAACATCATATTAATTGGGCGCTCGTAGGGCGGTAGATCGGTAATATCCTTACCATCCAGAATGATGCGCCCTTCACTCGGCTTTTCAAAACCGGCCAAGATACGCAACAGCGTAGATTTTCCGGAGCCGGATCCACCCAGCAACGCAAAAATATCGCCTCGGGTAATGTCGATGCTGACATTATCCACAGCCAATACATCATCAAAGTACTTACTCACACCCTGAATTTGCAACAGCACTTCAGTTGTAGCTTGAGTATCCAGTGGATTTTTTACAGCACCCGAGCCACTCAGCATCAGCAAGCCCTCCAATCATCAACAAACGAAAACTGGCTGCCAACAGCTGTTGGCAGCCACCAGGGTATTAACGTCCTGATTTCACTCGATTCCAGGTACGTGTAACAATGCGCTGAGTGTCCAGCGGGCGTTCTTTAGCTATATACAGGTGTTCTTTCACTTCAGCGGTCGGATAGATGGAGGAGTCGTTAAGAATATCCTCATCAACGAACTCATCAGCCGCGGCGTTGGGGTTGGCGTACCAAACATAGTTGGTAATATCACCAATAATTTCAGGTTTCAGCAGAAAATTAATCAATGCATGAGCATTGTCGATATTCGGGGCGCCGTCTGGAATAGCCAGCATATCAAACCACAGAGCAGCACCTTCCTTTGGGATGGTATAGACGATAACGTTACCGTTATCCGCTTCATCAGCACGATCAGCAGCCTGCAAAATATCACCGGAATAACCGGCACCGACACAGATTTCACCGTTAGCCAGATCGGAAATATAACGCGATGAATGGAAGTAAGTGATGTGTGGTTGAACGGCACTGATCACTTCGGCTGCACGAGCAAAATCGTCTGCCTCGTTACTATTAGGGTTTAGCCCGAGATAGGCCATGGCGGCAGGTAGCATCTCGTCACCAGAATCCAGCATACTGATACCACACCCAGCCGCGGCCAACTTGGCTGTAACCTCCGGATCAAACATCAGCGCCCAGGAATCAGTCGGTGCATCATCACCAAGAATTTCCTGTATACGGCCTTCGTTATAGCCGTAGCCATTAGTACCCCACAGATAGGGCACAGAAAAACGACTACCCGGATCTACGTCTTCAAGATTACGCATAAGCTCAGGACTAAGGTTACCCAGATTAGTCAATTTACTATGGTCTAGCTCAACAAATGCCCCAGCACTGATCTGCTTGGTCAGATAATGGTTTGAGGGTACCACCAGGTCATAGCCTGAACGACCCGACAACAAGGCCGCTTCCAGCACTTCATTACTATCGAACACATCATAGATCACACGAATACCGGTTTCAGCTGTAAACTTCTCCAGCGTGTCTTCGGCAATGTAGTCTGACCAATTGTACACGCGCACTTCATTGGCATTCGCCGCCGCTGCACCTAAGGCGAGCGTCATAGCGGTAACAAGCACGGTTTTTTCAAAAGATCTGATCATCTGAGCACCTCATACTTAGGTAAACGTAGTTAAAACATATTTAACATAGTCTGACGTAAAAAAAACCTGAAATTTTATGCTGTGGTTGCCAGATTAAACAGATAACAGCAGAAACTCACGCTCCCAGGAGCTAATGACCTGCTTGAAGTTCTCATGCTCAACCCGCTTCACCGCAATATAGCCCTTTACAAACTCAGGGCTCAGGTATTCACGGATCACCTTGGAGTGTTCCATACGTTCCAGAGCAGCCTCTAACGTCAGGGGTAAACGTAGATTACGGCGCTCGTAGGCGCGTCCTTGAACCGGCGCTGACGGATTTATTTTTTTCATCATACCGAGATAGCCGCAAAGCAGACTCCCGGCAATAGCCAGGTAGACATTGGCATCAGCACCCGGCAAACGATTTTCCACCCGGCGGTTCTGCGAATCGGAATCCGGTACACGCAGGCCACAGGTACGGTTTTCCAGTCCCCACTCTACGTTGACCGGCGCCGAGGTATCCGGTAAGAAGCGGCGGAAGGAGTTCACATTGGGCGCCAACAGCGGCAGGATTTCCGGAATATACTTCTGCAAACCACCAATATGATGCAAAAACAACTCACTCATTTTGCCCTGTGCATCCGAGAAGATCGATTCGCCGGTATGCAGATCCACCACGCTCTGATGTAAATGCATTGCGCTGCCCGGTTCATTACTGACCGGCTTGGCCATAAAGGTTGCCGCCACATCGTGCTTCAAAGCCGCTTCACGCATAGTACGCTTAAATACAAACACCTGATCAGCCAAAGACAAAGGGTCACCATGACGGAAATTGATCTCCATCTGCGCCGTGCCTTCCTCATGAATCAGGGTATCGATATCCAGTCCCTGTGCTTCACACCAGTCATACATATCCTCGAACAAGGGATCAAACTCGTTGGCCGCATCGATGGAGAAGGATTGACGACCGGTTTCCTGACGTCCTGAACGTCCGATAGGTGGCTGCAAAGGCAGATCAGGATCTTCACAACGTTTGGTAAGGTAAAATTCCATTTCTGGAGACACTATCGGTTTCCAGCCCTGATCCTGATATAAACGCAGCACTTTTTTCAGCAGGTTACGAGGTGACAGGTTAATCGGCAAGCCATTGCGGTCATAGCAGTCATGAATTACCTGAGCCGTAGGTTCCAAGGCCCAGGGAATCACAAAAATAGCATCCGGATCCGGATGACAAATCATGTCGATATCGGCCGGGTCCAGCAGGTCGTAGTAGATATCATCTTCAACATAGTCGCCGGTTACCGTTTGCAGCAGAATGCTTTCAGGCAAGCGCATGCCTTTTTCGGCAATAAACTTAGATACCGGGGTAATCTTACCCCGTGCTATACCATTGATATCACTCACCACACATTCTATTTCGGTGATCTGATTCTCTTTCATCCAGTCTTCAAGTTGTTTCATAAAATATCTGCCGTACTCTGTTTGCCTGTCCTGTTAGTGGTACGTTCAATATGCCTTTGACGACAGGCGTCTCCAAATGCTTTCAGAATGGCACGATAAAATGGAAACTCACCCACCCCGTCATCCGGTTGCCACTGCCATTCCGGGTGCCACTGAACCGCTAAGGCGAAGCGTTGCGCGTGTTTCACCGAAAAAGCCTCAATCAGACCATCATCAGCCACCGCCTCTATCTGCACACCGGGCGCCAGCGTCCGGACGCCCTGACCATGCAAAGAATTTACCTGAACTTCAGACGCTTGCGGCCAAATGCTCGCCAATACACCACCGGCCTGTAAGGTAATCGGATGTGCCAGGGTATTGTACTGTGCATTGATTGAGGTAGTTTTGTCTTCGCGATGGTCGCGGTAGCCTTCAACCTCATGCACTTTTTGATGCAGCGTGCCACCCAGTGCCACGTTCATCTCCTGAAACCCACGACAGATACCCAAAATCGGCACACCGGCTTTCACCGCGGCCCGAACCAATGGCAAGGTTGTCGCATCTCGATAAGGATCATGTTCCGATCCCGGATCGCTGGGTTCGCCATCATAGTGATGTGGTTCTATATTGGAAGGCGAGCCAGTCAGCAGCAAACCATCCAACTGCTCGAGCAGCTGTTCCGGTGGGATTTGCGCACCCAAAGCCGGAATAATCAGCGGTATACCACCCGCACCTTCAGAGACAGCACGCACATACTTTTCGCCAACAATAAAAAAAGGGTGTTTTTCAGGTAAGCGTTGACTGCATGCATTAACTCCGATCAGTGGCAGGGACGTTACGGAAGCGGGTAGATCGGATGACATAAAATTCCTGATTAAGTGAGTAATAGAAGAAAGTCTGCTGACTTCTAAGTTAAACTTGTAGCGCGACTCCGTGCGCTTATCAAGGGGATCATTGCTGTTTACGCAACTTTTTTTCATCCTCATGACGATGCCGTATACCTGCCGTTAACAACGCATGGAGAGGCCAACTCAATTGTTGACAGCATTTGATTATTAGAATTAACTCAGTGATGATTCTTTTGCTGACAAACCACTGTCATCGCACAACTACCAACGGATATAAAGGTTTCCCTTATGGGTTCGGGTACAGAACAAGCCACTAATTTCCTGCAGGAACATCCTGAGCTGCAGTTTGTTGATCTTCTTATTGCTGACATGAACGGCATTGTCCGCGGCAAACGGGTTGATCCCGGAGCACTACTCAAGGTCTTTGATAAGGGTGTGGCACTGCCAGCATCAATTTTCGCGTTAAATATTCAGGGCACCACGGTCGAAGAAACCGGCCTGGGGCTGGATATAGGTGAAGCGGACCGCATCTGCCTACCGATTCCCGACACCCTGAACATGGAGCCCTGGCAAAAACGCCCAACAGCACAGCTGCTGATGACCATGTATGAGCTGGACAGGGAGACACCCTTCTTTGCAGACCCTCGCGTGGTGCTACAAAAGGTTGTTGAACGTTTCAAAGAGCTGGAATTGACACCGGTCACTGCGTTTGAGCTGGAATTTTATCTGATTGACCAGGAAAACATCTCTGGTCGTCCGCAGCCACCTAAATCACCTATTTCGGGCAAGCGTCCTGCCAGTGTTCAAGTCTATTCGATTGATGACCTGGATGAGTATGCCGAATTTCTGGCTGACGTACTCGATGCCGCGCATGAGCAGGGCATTCCAGCCGATGCACTGGTAGCTGAATCAGCACCCGGACAGTTTGAGGTCAACCTGCACCATGTAGATGACCCGGTCAAAGCCTGTGATTACGCCACATTGCTCAAGCGCCTGATCAAAAACATGGCCTATGACCATGAAATGGACACCACCTTCATGGCCAAGCCCTACCATGATCAGTCTGGTAGTGGCATGCACCTGCATGTCAGCCTGATAGACAAAGATGGCCACAACATCTTTGCAGGAAACCCGGAAGAACCCAATGATATGCTGCGCTGGGCAGTGGGTGGATTGCTAGCCACTATGAACGACGCCATGGCCTTGCTCTGCCCGAATATCAACTCCTACCGCCGTTTCAGCCCGGAATACTATGTGCCCAGCGCACCCACCTGGGGCGTCGACAACCGTACCACGGCTCTGCGCCTTCCCGGTGGCGATCCGGAGGCCCTGCGTATTGAACACCGTATTGCCGGTGCCGATGCCAACCCTTATTTGCTGATGGCAGCGGTGTTAGCGGGCATTCACTTCGGTATCACTCACAAGATTGAACCGGCTGAAATTACTATAGGTAATGCCCATGAGCAGCATGACTCCTCATTGATTAACAACCTGCGGGATGCCCTCAGAGAGCTGGAAGACTCTCCGGTAATGCTGGAATATCTTGGCTACAAATTCCTGAAAATTTTTGTAGCCTGTAAAGAACACGAGCTGACTGAGTTTGAGCATACCATCTCGGACCTGGAGTACCTCTGGTACCTGCACACGGTCTGATCAAACCAGAAAGGAATTTACAGCATGAACTCAGCCACTGAACATACCCGCTCCTGGTACGCGGCAACTCGGCACAGCCAGCGTACCTGGCCAGCACTACAGACAACGCTGGATGTGGATATTTGTGTTGTCGGGGCTGGCTTTACCGGCATCAATACCGCCCTGGAGCTGGTGCAGCGTGGCTTTAGTGTGGTGCTGTTGGAAGCCCATCGGATCGGCTGGGGTGCCTCAGGCCGCAATGGTGGTGAACTCATCCGTGGTATAGGCCATGATCTGAATCAGTTTCATAATACCCTCGGTGACGAAGGTGTGCTGGCACTCAAACAGATGGGCACCGAGGCGCTGGAACTGGTCAAGCAGCGCATCCAGACACACCAGATCGACTGTGATCTGGTACTGGGTTACGCCGACCTGGGTACAAACCTAAAGCACCGCAAGCAGTTGGATGAAGAGCTGCGAGCGCTGCAAGCTATTAATTATCCTCACCGACTGCATTTGCTGGACCCTGCTGAGCTAAAACAACAGGTAGTTGATTCGGATTTTTATACCGGCGCGCTGGTCGACGAAGGTAGTGGCCACCTGCATCCGCTCAACCTGTTGCTGGGTGAGGTCGGAGCGGCAGAACAGTTAGGCGTGCAGGTGTTCGAGCAATCGCCAGCTATCCGATTAGAGAAGGGTGACCGGCCAGTGGTACATACCCCGCAGGGCCAGGTGCGCTGTAACCGGGTGGTGCTGGGCTGTAATGGCTATCTGAATCCGGATCTGGAGCCCTGGCTGAGTGGCAAAATCCTACCCGCAGGTAGCTACATCATCGCCACAGAGCCGCTGCCAGCCGAACTTTGTGAACGACTCATGCCAGGTCGAAAAGCGGTAGCTGATATGCGTAACATCCTGGACTACTATCGTATCAGCCAGGACAATCGATTAATCTTTGGTGGTCTATGCACTTATAACGGCAAGGATCCCAAAGATATTGCGGCGGCATTACACCCCAGTATCGCCAAAGTCTTCCCACAACTCGGTCCGGTGAGAATCGACTATCAATGGGGTGGCATGCTCGGCATCGGCGCTAACCGCCTACCCCAGATAGGTCAGTTACCAGACTGCCCAGCGATTTACTTCGCTCAGGCCTATGCAGGGCATGGGGTTAACGCTACGCATCTAGCGGCCCGCATCCTGGCCGAAACCATCAGTGGTGAAACCGACGAGCGTTATCAACTGTTCACTCGCATACACCACATGACCTTTCCTGGCGGACGGCATCTCAGAGCACCCTTGTTGGCCGCCGGTATGCTCTGGCATAGGTTCAAGGAATTGCTCTAAGTGGTATTCTGATCATAGAAAATAGCTTTTAGGCACCCGATTACCCTGCAGCAGAATGCCATCAGCCAGCAGCCGAGCACGTTGCTCGGCAACGCCAGCATGATCGGCAAGCTGACCATCACTGCGAATCACCCTATGCCAGGGCAGAGTGGTGCCTTCGGGTAAGTTGGACATCGCTCGCGCCACCATGCGTGCATTAACACCATCCAACTGACGTGCCAGGCCGCCATAACTGATCACCCGATCCGACGGCAAGGCATCCAGCAGGGTATAGAGCTGGGTTTTCCAGTCGTTCTCTACGTACTTATCCACCTACCTACCTCAAGCTTCAAGTAAGCGCTTACACTCAAGAAAGCTCAATCCAGGTAGCTTTCAGCTCGGTATACTTGTCAAAAGCATGCAGGGATTTATCCCGTCCATTGCCTGACTGCTTGAAGCCACCGAAAGGCGCGGTCATATCGCCACCATCATAATGGTTGATCCAGACACTACCGGCACGCAGTGCCTTAGCGGTTTTGTGCGCCTTGTTGATATCTGCAGTCCAAACCGCGGCAGCCAGGCCGTATATAGTGTCATTGGCAATCGCAATGGCTTCTTCTGCGGTTTCAAAAGGAATGACTGACAATACCGGCCCGAAGATCTCTTCGGCGGCAATTTTCATCTGATTGGTGACATTATCAAACAACGCCGGCTGCACAAAGTAGCCACCACTGTCCTGTAGCACCTGGCTGCCGCCTTCGGCCAGAGTCGCACCCTCTTGCACACCCGCTTCGATGTAACCTATGACTCTTTCCAACTGCTGCTGATCGACTATGGCGCCACAGGTGGTGTTTGGATCCAGTGGATGGCCTGGCTGCCAAGCTTTTAATGCTTTAGCCACGCGTAACACAAAGTCATCCTTGATACTGGCTTCCACCAGCAAACGGCTACCCGCTGTGCAAACTTCACCTTGGTTAAAGGCGATAGCCGATGCCGCTTCAGTAGCGGCACGATCCAAGTCCGGCGCGTCGGCAAAGACAATATTCGGGCTCTTACCGCCAGCCTCCAGCCACACACGCTTCATGTTTGATTCACCCGCATAGATCAGCAACTGCTTGGCCACACCGGTCGATCCGGTGAACACCAGGCAGTCAACATCCTGATGCAGTGCTAACGCTTTGCCCACGGTATGTCCGTAACCCGGCAACACATTAAATACGCCGTCAGGAATACCGGCTTGCTGTGCCAGTGCCGCCAGGCGAATGGCACTCAGGGGCGATTTTTCCGAAGGTTTAAGGATCACCGAGTTACCTGTCGCCAGCGCAGGCGCCAGCTTCCAGGCTGCCATGATCAGCGGGAAATTCCAGGGTACGATAGCCGCTACCACACCGATGGGCTCACGGGTCACCATACCTATCTGGTTGGCTGGTGTCGGTGCCAGCTCATCATAGACTTTATCAATCGCTTCAGCGGTCCAACTGATAGCGCGCGCGGTTGCCGGCACATCACCTTTAAGGGCGTGACTGATAGGTTTCCCCATATCCAGCGTTTCCAGCAACGCCAGTTCTTCACGGTTTTCCAGTATCAGTTCGGCAAAGCGCAGTAGCACTTTCTTGCGTTTGGCTGGCGCCAACTGGCTCCAGCTACCGGATTCAAAACTCTGCCGTGCGGCAATCACTGCCAGATCAGCATCAGCCTGATCGCAACTGGCGACCTCCGTCAGAACCTTGCCATCCAGCGGGCTGATCGATGCAAAGGTTTCACCGGACACCGCTGGGCAAAACTGGCCATTAATAAATGCCTGTCCATTAAATTCCAGGGTAGAAGCCCGTTCTTGCCACTCCTGACGTGTTTTTGGTGTAGACATAAGTACCTCGTAAGCTGAAGATATGAAACAATCATAGCAGGTTAATTTAGCCAGTAGCCTGCTTTCAAGATAGGTTTTTCTGGCATAGACTGATAGCTATTTTCCGACAGTGAGGTTGTGATGACAGCTTTTGAACCGGTTCCATCCTATTATGCCGCTTCTGCCAATGCCACACCGCACAGACCCGCCCTGCAAGGCCAGGTCGAAGCTGATGTGTGTGTGATAGGTGCAGGCTATACCGGCCTCTCTACAGCCCTGTATCTGGCTGAAGCTGGCTATAAGGTTGTTGTACTTGAGGCGGTCAGCGTCGGCTGGGGAGCATCCGGTCGCAATGGCGGTCAGATCGTCAACAGTTACAGCCGTGATCTCGATGCGATTGAGAAGCAGGCCAGCCCAGGCAACCTTAAACTGCTGGCGGAAATGGCGTTTGAAGGAGCTCAGATCATTCGCCAGCGCGTTAAAGACTATGGCATAGAGTGCGACCTGAAAGAGGGTGGAGTACTGGCCGCCATTACTGGCCAGCAACTGAAGCACCTGGAAACCCAGCAAAAGCTTTGGCAAAGATTCGGTTATGATCAGTTGGAGTTGTTGGATGCCAGGGGCATTCGCGATGTTGTCGACAGTGAGCGCTACGTCGGGGGTGCACTGGATCATACCGGTGGGCATATTCATCCACTCAATCTGGCATTGGGGGAGGCCGCTGCACTGGAATCACTCGGGGGCCAAATCTACGAACACTCGGCCGTTACCCAGATTAAACCCGGTGAGCCAGTAGAACTGGTTACCGCTCAGGGTTCCGTGAAGGCCCGCTTTGCCGTGGTGGCCGGTAATGCTTATCTTGGCGACCTGCTGCCACAACTGGCGTCGAAATCCATGCCTTGCGGTACTCAGGTGATTACCACCGAACCGCTGAGCGACGAGCAAGCGGCGCGTTTAATCCCGCAGGACTACTGTATTGAAGATTGTAACTACCTGCTGGACTACTACCGTTTGTCCGGCGATAAACGCCTGATCTACGGCGGTGGCGTGATCTATGGTGCCAGAGATCCTGCCGATATCGAGCGGATTATTCGCCCGAAAATGCAGCAAACCTTTCCGGAGTTGGCCAACATCAAGGTGGACTACGCCTGGACAGGTAATTTCTTACTGACCCTGTCGCGGCTGCCGCAAATGGGCCGTATCGGCAGCAATATCTATTACTCACAAGGCTGCTCAGGTCACGGAGTCACCTTTACCCATGTGGCAGGCAAGTCCCTGGCACTGGCCATACAGGGCCAGGCCGAGCGTTTTGATGCCTTTGCCAGCCTGCCACACTATCCTTTCCCGGGTGGACGGTTATTCCGCGTACCTTTTACGGCCATGGGCGCTCTCTACTACACTTTGCGTGACCGGCTAGGTATTTAAATCAGGCATTGAATTCAGGAGTTTGTTTCACTATGCGTAAAGTCAGCGTTGCTGCCACCCAAATGCCCTGTGGCTGGGATGTCGAAGAGAATATAGCCAGTGCCGAAGCCCTGGTGCGCCAAGCCCATGCACAAGGGGCACAGATTATCCTTCTGCAGGAGCTGTTCGAACGTTGCTACTTCTGTCAGAAGCAAATTTATGACTATCTGAGCTTCGCTACCACCCTTGAAGACAACCCAGCGATTGCCCATTTCAGCCGCATCGCGGCCGAACTCCAGGTGGTGTTACCCATCAGCTTTTATGAGCGCAGCAACAACGCCTATTACAACAGCATTGCCATTATTGATGCCGATGGCAGCTTGCTGGGTATCTACCGCAAAAGCCACATACCTGATGGCCCGGGCTACTCAGAGAAGTTCTACTTCACCCCAGGTGATACCGGCTTCAAGGTCTGGGATACCGCCTATGGCCGTATCGGCGTGGGTATCTGCTGGGATCAGTGGTATCCGGAGTGTGCACGGGCCATGGCGCTGATGGGGGCTGAACTGCTGTTTTATCCCACCGCCATCGGTAGTGAACCCCAGGACAACGGCCTGGATTCTCGCGATCACTGGCAAACCGTGCAGTGCGGCCATGCCGGTGCCAATCTGGTGCCGCTGATCGCCAGTAACCGCACCGGCATAGAAACCGAAGGGGATTCATCCATCACCTTCTATGGCTCATCGTTTATTGCTGATGAAACCGGCAAAAAAGTGGCCGAGCTGGATCGCGATAGCAGCGGCATTCTGGTGCACAGTTTCGATCTCGACGCCATTGCCCACAAGCGGCATAGCTGGGGCATTTTCCGTGACCGCCGACCTGACCTGTTTCAGGTGATACTCACCAAAGACGGAGTAACCCGGTCATGAGTAGCCGGACCCTGGATACCACACCGCGCCAGGACGGCTTCAGCATGCCAGCCGAGTGGTGTCCTCATGCCCAGACCTGGATGATCTGGCCGGAACGCCCAGACAACTGGCGCCTGGGCGCAAAACCGGCCCAGCAAGCCTTTGCTGCCGTGGCGCGTGCCATAGCCGAGTTTGAACCCGTCACGATGGGTGTTTCTGCGGCCCAGTATGAAAATGCTGCTGCTCGCTTGGCTGAAGCCCCTGATATACGGCTTATCGAGCTATCCACCAATGATGCCTGGATGCGTGATACCGGCCCTACTTTTGTAAAGAACCCGGCAGGGGAACTGCGAGGTATTGACTGGCAGTTTAACGCATGGGGCGGACTCAATGGCGGCCTGTACTTCCCCTGGGACAAGGATGACCAGGTTGCCCGCAAAGTGCTGCAGATCGAAGGTTTGAGCCGTTACCGCGCTGATTTCGTGCTGGAAGGCGGTGCCATTCATGTGGATGGCGAAGGTACCCTGCTGACTACCGAGGCCTGTCTGCTGAACCCTAACCGTAACCCGCATCTCAGTCGTGCGGATATCGAAGCACAACTGAGCGACTATCTGGGGATCGACAAGGTACTGTGGTTACCACGAGGTATCTTCGAAGATGAAACCGACGAGCATGTGGATAATATCGCCTGCTTTATCGCCCCTGGTGAAGTGCTGCTGGCCTGGACAGATGATACCCAGGATCCACAGTACGCACATTCTCAGGCGGCACTGGACTACCTCAGCCAGCAGACCGATGCCAAAGGGCGGCCACTGACAGTGCACAAGCTACCGCTTCCCGGTCCACTCTATATGACCGCCGAAGAAGCCGAAGGTGTTGACCCGATAGATGCCACGCAACCACGCCAGGCGGGTAATCGTCTGGCAGGCAGTTACATCAACTTCCTGTTCTGTAACGGCGGCATCGTCATGCCCAGCTTCAACGACCCGATGGATGCCGAAGCCTGCCGCATTATCCAGTCACTCTGTCCGGAGCATCGTGTGGTGCAGGTGCCAGGACGTGAAATACTGCTCGGGGGCGGCAATATTCATTGCATTACCCAACAACAGCCCCTCTAAAGGGGCTAAAGTACAAAAAAACATAAGTATTTCCGTAAAGGTGTTGACGTAAGCCCTCAAATTTAATTTAATACGCGCCTCGGTTAGCCCGGATAGCTCAGTCGGTAGAGCAGAGGATTGAAAATCCTCGTGTCGGTGGTTCGATTCCGCCTCCGGGCACCATTACTCATTAAAAAACAATGGGTTAAGGCGCTAAAACTAACCAGCCCAACATAAAGCCCCACTTCTGAAAAACGCTTAAATTATTTTTTCTATTTATTTAAACCGGAAAGCAGCTTATTCATCCGCTTCATTGAATACGGTTTTGGCTTTGCGGTAGGTGTCCTTACCCATACCAACGGCGGCGGCTGCTAGTTCATCTGTGCGGCCTTTTGGCAATTCGTCTAATGTTAGACTAATTGGTTTAAGGTCTGGATTACCAACCCTACCAGCCAACTTAGCCTCGATAGCCTGGGCAATCGCAATCTTTTCTTCTGGGGTAAAGTCGCGCCGCTCATTGTTTTCGTCGCGTTCCATTTTTAGGAACGTGGCTGGGGTCTGGTAGCTGCAACACGGTATTGGGCGGGGTTTCTAGCTTATCGGTGTTTTGTGGACACGGTAGCTTGCAGATTTTTCATGTTTTAATTGGTTGCTATTCACACAAAACCAACGTTTAACCCTAAATTATATCTACTTTAGATAATCTAAATCAGCCAGTTAAAAAATGAAGCAATAAACACGCCATATTTTAACAACTGATTTTTGACTATGAATTCTCTGCAAATGATCGTGTTGCACCTGTCTTGCTCGTAGCCGTTCGCGCGTGCGTACTGTTCCGAAAAGCCACAACACCGCTCCCGGCTCGGTATGCTCACGCTGTACCCTCACCCACTAGCGGCTTATTCAGCCATTCGCCATCCGGCTGTTTAACCATAGCAAAACCATCATCCCCATCAGGTGCCATGATCTCGATACGATCAACCCGGTCATTGTCGGTGGTCTGCTGTTCTAGTCGCTCAATGCGTTTATTCAGCTTGTCGGCCATCATGTCCTCCACTGGTCACGCAGTGCTGCTGCAAAACCTGAACCCTGTTGATTAACTGCTTTGGTATCTGCGTCCACACGCTGGCTAGTTTCGGCGCCTGGCAGTGCTGGCGGTGCCATAAGGTGCTGACCTCTTACCAGATCAAGAACCCCTGACATCGGCTTATTGACGACCTCAGCCGCATCTGTACGGGTGTCTGTCTGGTTGATCTGATCCAGTGTGTCCTGAACAATTTGAGCAAGGTTAGACTCGCCAAAGTGACGCCATTTTGATTGAAGTGCAAAGGCGATTGCAGCCGCCTGAGTTGATACTGTTTGCTTAGTGTTCATTGTGTTCTCCGTATATTTGATTTAGCCCGGTAATGCCAGCCGCTGGAAAGATGATCTTCTTTGCCTCAAGAATGGTGCGGATTAGCGCCTGCTTATGCTCCGAGGTGGCCGGGTCATTTAATTTATTTACCAGTGCAGTCTTAACATCATCACACAGAAAATCAGCCTGTGTTTTAGACTCAAGCGATTTAATGCGTGTCGATATTGTGCGTGTCATCGTGCAGCCTCCAGTTGCCGGTCAATCTGGTTTAACTGGTCTGGTGTTATGTGTTCGCCATCAAACAATTCAGCAAGCACACAGGTCGCGGCATGAACATCTTCATTATCCAGCGCCTCGTTTAATCTACGCAGATCGTCTGCATTTATTACAAAGGCAGACTTACCGGCACGCAGTTCCAACTGAGCTATACGATCACCTATGTTTTTCACTTTGCGGCCTCCAGTGCTGTCAGGCGGCGCTCCAACTCATCTATTTCAGTGATCCGGGCAAGACTGGCAACGGCTGTCACCAACTGACCGGCCACGTCGGGCGGAATCTTGCCGGTAGCGGCGGCATCCACGAATGCACGCGCAGTACCAGCCAAGCCAGCATTATCAGGCAATTCGATATTGATAGGACTAGCCACGGGTTTCAGTGCCGGGCTGATTCGATCCAGCACCAATTTGCAGGCTGTCAGATCACCGGCCAGGGCTGCATCAACAACAGTTTGCACAACCTGCGTCCCATGCTGGGCAAGCTGCCGCTTTAGCTCAGCGCTGGCTGTCTTTGGGCGTCCAGATGGGTTAGGTGTCGAACCCTTCACCCATCGACCTGACTTGTCGCGTATGTCTGCTTGCGGTGTTGTCATAGACCACCCCGTCTGACCATCATCTGACGCTGGGCAAGCTCACCTGTCACATTACCTAATCTGATACGTGCAGTGTGCAAACGATCGAATAATGAGCGGTCGATTTCAGGTATCACTAAATCAACCTCAGCACCTAGTTTGCGTGCTTGAGCGGCCTTCATGCCCCAATTCAAGGCGGTATGATCTGACAGGCAATCAACCACATCAAGTGCTTGCTCGATTCTGAAAAAGCTGTTGTTTAGTAGTTGTCGCAATGACTCCAGCATCTCATCTGCTTCCCGGGCAAGACGCTGACCTTCTTTCAGGTTCGCGGCTTTTTGTTCGGCTTCAACAGCGCGTTGTAGGGGTTCGATTTTAGCGGCTGCCTTTTTGCGCGAATCTTCAAGACGCTTGAAGTGCAACTGCAAGCCCTCGGCTTCTGCGTCATCGCCTACTTGTACGGCCTTATCGAAAGCCTCCTGAATGTCGTCGTAACGAGAAGCGATAATTTCAAGCTCAGCGTGTACTGCGCTCAGTCGCTCACTTGCTGATTTTGTTGCTGCTGTTTTTGTCGCTGTTGCTGCTGCCATTTTTCTAACTCCCGTCTTTGACGATTTGAATATTTATCAGATTGTTTGTTTAGCTTCTGCGAGCCTCTTACTCTAGCCATAACTAATACCCTCCAGTTATATCCTTATACTATCCTGTTATGAGTAAAAATCAACCTTTATCGCATAAGAAACACGATTAATATGCAATTACGTTATATTGACGTGCTTATTAGGTGTTTTAATGTTGGTAATTATGTTGGGTTTTTTCCTGGAAACGATTTTAAGCCCTTAAATGCTGGGGTTGTTGCTGCCTGTATCAGGACTCAATGCAATAGGGGCAAGGGCGATCTGTACCGCTGGCATCTTTAGTGTGTACCGCGTGTACCTGCCGTGTACCTTCGAGGTACACACCCTCAGCCTTAGTGTCGCAAGGGTTTGAGGTCAAGTGTGTACCGCGTGTACCACTTTTCCGTCGGGGGGGATTGCAAGAGGGAAATAACCCTATATAGGTAAAATGAAGAAAAAGGTACACAGGGTACACACTTACACTCTAGCCTTAGTCTCCCGTGGCTTTGAGGCGTGTACCTTCGAGGTACACACTAGGTACACAAGGTACACAAAAAAAAAGCCCAGCAGGTGCCGGGCTAGAGGGGTTCAGTTGATTAATCAGCCTGGCTCTATCACCCCGCCAGTTCTGACCACTAGACGGCCATTCTCCATCATTTCTTCTACTCTACTTCTTGCACGGGTGTAAGCCATTTTCCCCATTGTCCTGAAAGGTAATCGTTTACGCAGAGCCTGTGCCAACGGCCTTATTTTGTAGGGTTTGCGGCTCACTAAATCCAGAACTGCATCAACCTCTGCTGCCTCGCCGGTCTCGCCATTATCGTGTAGTAGCTGACCTAAGTGCTGCCCCATTAATTCGACGAATTCAAGCGCCGTTTGAACCATGTTCAGGGGTATCTGGCCGGATGGTTTGCAGTCGTTAGCTAAACACTCAATAACATGCAGCACGGCTGCCACCTTCATGGTGTGAGTTTCAATCTTGCCAAGCCAGCCTACTTGCATCAGCTCCCCATTAGCCGCCAGACGTCCCAGCTCAGGTTCAATGCGCCTCCGTGTATCAAGCATTAGCTGATAACCCTCTTGCGTTAGTCGTAGCTGATTAAGTGCATCAGGATCTTGCTGAACTTCAAGGCTATCAAATCGGCGTCTGCTGTAATCATCGACACACATCCGGCAAGCTTTATTGAAGGGTTCAGTCTCGCACTGTGTGACGTACTCACCATGATGCGTTCGAGTGCCTAATGGTGTTGGTTCACTGAGGTAAAAGAAACGCTCAGCAAGCCCTGTGCCGTTGCTTGCACTGAACACCCGTGAACTACTGCCAGGCTGAGCAATTACCAATACGCACCCACTTGCATATCCGCTGAATGTAGCCCTTCCTTTGCGCGTAGCTGAGGCATATTCACCTTGCCACCCCTGGAGTAATAAAGCGTTATTACTGTCATAGCTGCCCGATTCGGGAAACAGTGACTGAAAAGCGGCTTGCTCTGCACTGGCAACAAAGAAACGGCCCTCGTTACAGCTCGCTAGGGTCATATCTAAGCCTGCTGAGGTAGCATCTGTCGTTACATCGAAAGCCCTAAGCGCCTTCGGATCATCCTTTTCCAGTCCCTGATTGTTTGCAGCAATGCGCCGGTTATGATCCCGGACACCATCAAGGTACGGCTTTTGGGCATAGCTCAGCAAACGACTTTTCATCATGCTGGGGGGCTGTTCAATAACCGCGTATATTCCTGTTGTAACTGGTGTCCCTGTAACATACTGAACTGCGTATGATGTTGAGACAGCAGCAGATGCACCTGTCAGCAGTGCCAAAGCTGTCGAAGCCTCTGGAAACTCAATGCAGTGTGCTATTCGGGCGGCAAGTTTGCCAAGCTCAGTACGCTTAAAGCTGTCGGGCAACTTTACATAATCACGATCCGGGGGAGTAAATAGGGTGTCATGTGCCACCTGCTGAGGCGGTGTAAGCAAACTATCTAGGCGATTATTAATTCGCTTCAGATCCTGCTTAGCCTTCGCTGCAAGCAGCATGTCGTCATCACTCAAGCTATCACCACCCGCTATTGCCAGCTCAACCAGCACTGAAGCCTCAAACTTCGCTGAATTAAGGCAATTAATCTCATGGTTTAGCCTGGCCTCATTACTCATGCCTTCGGGAAATAAATCCCTTATCTCTAGGCCAATAGATTGAACAATGTCATCAGTGCTACACCCTGCGAAACAGTGCAGTAAAACTTTTCCGTCGTCGGCTTCTTTGATGCTCAGGCTAGGGCTTCGGTCTTGATGCGCCGGGCATAATGCCGTGAACCCTCGACCATTCTTTTTAACCTTTGAAAGCCTTTCGAGAATTAGCTCAGTAGGGTTCATGCCATACCCTCCGCTAACCGTTTACGAAAGCAGGCACGGACACCCATGTAATGATACCGGCCTATTTTGTGGGGTCGCCCTTCGTGGTCGTTTTGCCATTCCCAAGTTAATAGAATCACATGCCCAGATTCCCGCAATTCCTGAATTCGTCCAGCGGGGTGCAGGATGTTGAGATTGTTGCGCGCTTCTATTGTGCTAACGTGGCCGGTCATGGCGATATGCTTCAGCAGTCTATCCCGCTGAGCTGCTAGTGACTGGTTAAAGTTTGTGCTAAAATTCGTATTAGACATTTCAAAACTCCTCGTCATCACGACGATGATTGATTGATAATAGCCTCAGTTACCGCTGGGGCGTTTTTTTTCATGCCGCTAACCCTTCACCAGTCTCCCAGCGTTTCAGATCAGCCACGCGCCAGCGTGTGCAGCCAGGTGATAGCTTCACAGGGGTAGGGAATTTCCGGGTTGTGATCCAGCGCCAGACAGTAGCGCGCCCAATACTGTACCTTTCGGCAACCTCTCGATCTGAAAGGAATTGTTTTGAATGAGTCATAGGGAACCGCCTATAGATTGATTAAGACAGTACCTATTAGATGTCATGAGACAGCCCCAAAAAATACAGGTCTTTTGGGGCTACATATTAAAAGTAGTTAACAGCTTCTTTATAAAGACGTTCCACCGTAGAGCGGCCAATACCGAAAGTCTTACCTGTAGATTCAAAGGCTTTCTTTAAGCTGGGGTGTTCATCTTTTATTGCTTCGACAAATTCAAAAACTTCTAAAGGGTGATAAGGAACCTTGCGGCGGTTATCCGCGGCTAAGTGTAATTCCTTGCTTAATACCGTTAGCCGGTTATTAACTGGCTTGTGCATTGCCATTTCAATGGCTTCGGCTAAATGTTCAGCAAGATCTAAAGGAACAGGCAAGCCACGTTTCATGTATTTAGCAGCTATTGCGAGGCAATCCCATGCTTTTTCAACATCACCAGCAACACTTGTTTGGATAGATTGATACTCTGTACACATAAGCTTAGGGTGCTTTCTGCCTTGATCGTCTGTCAGCTTATAAGCCTGCACCTTGTAATCTGTTGCACTCATCTTACACCCCCAATAGCCTGAACCTTACCGCCCATCTGTCGGGTGTGTCCCTGTTCACAATACCGCGCCCATTCCGTCATGAGCTGGCGGCGCTTATCCAGCAGGCCATCACGGGCGTAGGCGGCGCGTGTGCTGTCACCGTTGACGTGTGCAAGCTGAAGCTCTGAAACTTCATCAGCATAAGCTGTGTGCTTTCTGCACCAGTCTTTAAAAGTAGACCTGAAGCCATGCGGGGTAATACCTTCCCTGATTTTCTTGGCTGCCTTCTGCACAGCAACATCTGAAAGCTGGCCGCCTTTGGTGTTGCTGAAAATATAAGCGCCCATTTTCGGAACGGACTCCAGCAGGGTCAGCAGTTCATCAGTTAGCGGAATAACGTGGTCTTTGCCTGCCTTCATACGATCAGCGGGAATGCTCCATATTTTGCGCTGAAGGTCGATTTCCTCCCACTTGGCACCTCTGGCCTCACCCGACCTGCAAGCCGCTAGAACGATGAATTGAAGCGCCAGCGCCCCCATTCCTTGTGATGCCTTCAAGCTTTGCCAAAAGTCCGGCATATCTTCAACGGGCAGGGCGGCCAGGTGCTGAACCTTTGAGACCTTGGTGGCTTTCGGCAAGGTGCTGTGTTCAAGCATTCCGCGCCATTTTGCGGGGTTCTCGTCTGACCGGATCTTGTTTGCTATGGCAAGGCTGAGGATTTTTTCAACATGCTGGCGTACACGGGTAGCCGTTTCCGTCTTGGTTTCCCAGATAGGTTCAAGCATTGCCACAATATGCGGCATCTGTATATCAGCGGCGGCCATCTTGCCGATATGGGGGAAAACATAGGTTTCTAGGTGGCTGACTAGCTTCTGACCTTGCCTAGCCGTCTTATATTCGGCGCTCTGTTTCTTGATATACCCCTGTGCCAATTCTTGAAAGGTAACACCCCTTGCTTTATCAGCAATCAGCTTTGATCTGTTGGCTTGTTTCTCTGCCACCGGGTCAATACCGTTTAGGATTTTCTCTTTATACTCCCGCGCCCTTTCCCTGGCCTGAGCAAGGCCTATATCAGGAAAGCCACCGAGTCCAAAGTCACGGCGCTTGTCACCGACTTTTGTTCTCAGCACCCAGCTTTTAGAAGTAGGCGTTTTTATCTGAATCTGAAGCCCAGCAACACCCCCAACGGCGTAAAGGCCAGGTGTGTTTAAATCCCTGACTTCCTTGGCGCTCAGCTCTTTGGCTTTTTTTGGCATTCCAACCTCCTACCCAACATAAAACAGTAAATTGGATAGTACGGCATGAGACAGGATAAAACAAGACATTTTGAATAAAGCTAGATACCACGGGGCTTGTAACGATTTATTGAGACAGAATAGGGCAGCTAATCGGGTTAGCCTCCGGGCACCATTTATTTGAGTGCCTGCTTTAATAAAATCACCCGCAACACTTCTGTAAAGCGCCTATTTACTCTGACAATCTTTTTCTCAAGCCATGCGTTGAAATCCGTGCATAGCTCCTGACTGTTTTTTCCAGCCAGATATCTACTTCAGACCGCACAAATCCACAACGGCACTCCTGTCGTAAACGGACACAGTTGCGCCGTTTCAGTGATGCTAGCCCCAGCCTGTCCGTGCCACGCTCTCGATTTTATGCGATGTACCAACGCACGAGGGTGTTTCATGGTTAAAATGCTGTCCGGGGTCTGGCCTCTGCTACTCGGTATCGTGCTCATTATGCTGGGCAATGGTATGCATTTCACCCTGATTGGCCTGCGCGGTGGTATCGAGGGGTTCTCGGCCGCTGAACTGGCGATTGTCACATCAGGGTATTTTGTCGGCTTTTTGTCTGGTGCCCGTATTGCCCCAATCATGATCAGGCGGGTAGGGCATGTGCGTGTGTTTGCGGCATTGGGCAGCTTTATGTCGGCGGGACTGATTGCCTTTCCTCTGCTGACCGAACCCTGGGCCTGGACGCTGCTGCGAATTTTAATTGGTTTCTGCATGTCGGGGATCTACGTTACCGCCGAGAGCTGGCTAAATGACGCGGCCACTAACGAGACACGCGGCAAGGTGTTATCGGCCTATATGATCGCACAGACACTCGGGATCATCGGCGCACAGGGACTGCTGACACTGGGCGATGCCGCGACTTCGGTGCTCTTCATTGGTGCTTCAATTCTTGTATCCATCTCCTTTGCACCCATCCTTCTGACCGTGACTCATGTCCCGGCGGTCGAAGTCGCGCGCCCGATGCGTTTGCGTGATCTATTCTCAGGTTCACCCCTCGGGACTGTAGGGATCTTTTTGCTCGGCAGTGTGTATGCAACCCAGGCGGGTATGGGTGCTGTATTTGGAACACAGATAGGTCTCACAACAGGACAGATAGCCTTGTTCGTTGCCATGCTGTTTGCCGGGGCGCTGCTACTGCAGTACCCCATTGGCTGGCTGTCAGACAGGATGGACCGACGCAAACTGATCTTTATTGCAGCTACACTGGGTGCCGCATCCTGCACCCTGGGCTGGCTTTCTGGTGACGATTTCAGGCTTTTACTGGCAGCCGCCTTCCTGGCGGGTGGGGTAACAACACCACTCTATGCCCTGTTTCTGGCTTACACCAACGATGCGCTTTCGGTCGAGGATATGCCAGCGGCCTCTGGCGGTCTCTGGTCTTTACCTTCGGATTGGGTGCCATAACAGGTCCACTGCTGACAGGCTGGGCAATGCAAGAGTTGGGGCCTTTTGCATTCTGGCCAGTGCTTGGCGCCACCTTCGCCGCCATCTCACTCTTTGCGCTCTACCGCATGACCCAGAGTGTCAGTGTGCCTATGGAAGCAACCGAAAGTTACTTAGGGGTTATTCCGACGGCATCGCCTGTAGCAGTTGAAGCGGCAGGTGTCTGGGCTGCGGAGCATGCTGAGGCTGAGGCTGAGACTGATAAATCTCTCTGACTAACTGGAGATACAACAAATCCGGCTTAATGCGGCTAAGGCTGACTACCGCAATATAATAATGATTTAGCTCAGCTTCATACAAGTGCCATTGCCCTATCTCGGACTTCAGGTCTTGGTATGCTGGTCATGATCAGAATAAAGCCCAGATACTGCGGGTGCTACACCCGGGCATACAACCCTTGAGTGGTGAGTGACTTGTCGCATTCATCCTTTTTCGATATGCAGAAATAAGTGCATGACGCTTAGACCCTTATTTTCGAGTATGGCTATTTGTGCGATGGCAACTCCAGGGTTCATGCCGGGCATTGTTCTTGATGTTCTGATCGACAAAGCGGTAATACTCTTCCTTGAAGTGAGCCCACAAGCCATGCCTGGGTTGGATACCGTATTTTGTCAGAATTTCTTCCACGCAGTCGATGCATAATCGGGATGCGTCATAGGAAAAATCGAGCCTGCCAGATTCCTCGTCGAAAGCAACGTTATCCAGACCATATAGTTGGTCGATTTCTACAATGGCGGCGTTCAGTTTTGTGCTATCTATCGGTTTCAAAAGCCCGAGATGACGCGTCACCAGGTTGACTTCTGAAACGCCTAAACGATGTTCATTGTGGCTCATTGTCTGTCTCCTTCTTTTCGACCTTCTTCCAGGCCGCGGCGATAGGCCGCTTCCGCATCCTGATGATTATGTTCTTCGTGACCGTGTCTGCCGTGGCCTGTGTGCATGAAAATATGCATCAGTGGGCACAACAGAATTATCAGAAAGGGGAAATACGGAAGTAGGTGGGCGCCGTGCTCCACAAAGAGAAAGTAGAGCGCTGCGCCAATCAGTGTGAGTGTTGCCAAGCCATGAAGGCTGGTCCAGTATCCATGTTTGCCTGTCATAGAGTTTCTCCTGTGCTGCCCGTCAGGCGGCGCTGTCATGTTGTTGTCTGATCATTTATCCACACTCAGTTTCACCCGCTTGAGAAGCAGGGAGTTGCCGATCACCGACAATGAGCTGGCCGTCATGGCAATTACGCCTATCATTGGGTGCAACAGACCTAGAGCGGCCAGCGGGATGGCAGCAGCGTTATAAGCACTGGCCCAGATCAGGTTCTGTACGATTTTGGCGAAGGTGGCACGAGACAGGTGCATCGCTTCGACCACGGCACTCAGTTCACCGCGTACCAGGGTGACATCGGCTGCTTCAATGGCGACATCTGCTCCGGCGCCGATGGCTATTCCTACATTGGCCTGTGTCAGGGCCGGTGCATCATTGATACCGTCGCCGACCATGGCGACTTTATTACCGTATTGTTCCTGCAGCCTGCGTATGGCATCCACCTTGCCCTCCGGCAACACACCTGCCTGAACTTCATCAATGCCCACTTCGCTGGCTACGGCACGAGCGGCACGTTCATTGTCGCCAGTGATCATCACCACATGCAGGCCCAGTGCGTGCATGCCACGAATCGCGGCTACTGAATCCGCCTTGATGGTGTCAGCGACGGCGAGCAGGCCTAGAGCCTGACCGTTCAGTGCCACAGTGACGACTGTGCGGCCCAGTGATTCGAGTCGGGACAGCTCTTCATCCAGAGCATCCAGTCCTTCGACGCCCTCCTCTTCAAGGAGGCGGCGGTTGCCTATCAGAACTGACTCACCGTCGACCTTTCCGGCAACGCCTCGTGCCCCAGTAGAACGGAAGTCTGTGACCTGCTCAGCTGCTATGCCCTGTTCTCGGGCACCGGCCACGATCGCTTGGGCGATCGGGTGCTCAGAGGCATTTTCTACACTGGCGGCAATCTGTAACAGTTGCGACACCTCAATACCGGGCGCTGCGTAGGTATCGGTCAGTCTGGGTTCGCCTCGGGTGATGGTGCCGGTCTTGTCCAGCACCATCACTTTGACATCCTTGAAGGTTTGAATCGCCTCACCGGAACGGATCAGGATACCGCGCTCTGCGCCGATCCCGGAGCCCACCATCAAGGCGGTCGGTGTGGCCAGACCCAGCGCGCAGGGGCAGGCGATAACCAGCACCGCAATCGCGGCGAGCAGCGCCAATACCAGTGAGCTGGCCTCTGGATTGACCCAAGGCAGGAATAGGGCACCCCATTCAAGTACTGGCCTCAGGCTGTCAGCGGCCAGAAGCCAGGCGAATAAGCTACCCAGCGATATCAGAATTACTACAGGGACAAAGCGACCCGTCATGCGGTCAGCGAACTCCTGAATCGGCACGCGTGACCCCTGTGCCTGATCGATCAATCGCACCACCTGGGACAGGAAGGTATCCTTGCCGATGCGGGTTGCCCGGACATGCAGGCGACCCTCCTTGTTGATCGTGGCACCGATCACTGTGTCTCCGGTGCTTTTGTAGACCGGAACAGATTCGCCAGTGGCGATCGATTCGTCCAGATGGCTTTCGCCGCTGACTACCTCGCCGTCGGTCGGTACCTTATCACCGGGTCGTAACACCATGATATCGCCGACCTGCAACTCGTCTATGGCGATATCGATCTCCTGTCCATCACGTTCGACACGGGCTGTTTTAGCACCCAGCGTTAACAAACTGCGGATCGCCTGAGAGGCACGCCCCTTGGCACGAGCCTCAAGGTAGCGACCGAGGAGATGGAAGGTCATGATGGTTGCGGCCATCTCCACGAAAGAGGTCATGGGGTAGATAAACCCGATCAGACCGATTATGTAGGGCGGCAGACTGCCCATCGAGATCAGCACATCCATATTGAACGTGCGGTTGGTCAGAGATCGCCATGAGGCTTTATGGGTGGCTGCACCGCCATACAGAAACACCACCGGGAATGCCAGCAACACAACGATCAGCAGATAGCCCGGCAGCGGTTGCCAAAACATGTGCGGTATCATCAGTAACATGATCAGTGTGGTGGGTATACCAGCAATCCACAGGCGCTTTTTGGCCGTGTCCAGATAGGCTTCGTCAATCTCTGTATCTGCCGGGCCCTGATCATCCAGTGCATCATTGCGTACGGCGGCGACATCATAGCCAGCCCCTTCAACAGCCAGGCGCAGTTGCTCACCATCCGGCCCACCCGGCTGAACAGTAACCTCCACCCGGTGGTTGGCGATATTGATATGGATATCGCCCACGCCATCAAGGCGAGTGAGTGTCTGGCGGACAATACCGGCACAGTGGTCACTGCCCATGCCGGGAACGGTCAGTTTGAATAGTGTGTTATGAACATCTGCTGACATGATCTGTCTCCCTTTGATGTCTGGCATTGATATCGGGCCATCGCGGAGTTTCCGTCTGCGATGGCCTGCTGCCCGTGTTGTGACTGATCAGTGGTGAGCCGCGTGGTCTGTCTCATCACTGTTGGTCGCTGGCGACTCTATCAAGGTCTGACGCTGTTCATCCGTCAACAGGTCCTGAATGGCGTTATTCAGTTTGATGCGTGCAACCAGCATTTCACCATGCATCTCGGCAATTTGACTGTGCAGTGCCTTGATTTCATCAGGGTTCGGGCGATCTGATGACATTTTTGCCATCAGATCTTCGCGCAGATTCATCAGATGGCCCATTTGTTCGAATTGAGTCAGACGGTGGGCGTGTCTGAGCTCGCGAACTTCCAGCCGTTGCTCCTGGGTCAGTTGCGCATGCATGCCAGTTCCCATCATGCCCATGCCGCCTTCCATCATTGGGCAGGAGCCCATCATTCCACCTCCCATGCCAGACATCATGCCGCCTTGCATGCCGCCACTCATCATGCCCATGCCACCTTTACTCATGGGTGAGTTTGTTTCTGACTTTGCCTCTGACTGTCCACCGCGCATGTTATCCATCATGCCAGAACCCACACCTTGGGCGATGACCTGACTGGAAACGGCGGTTAACAACAGTATGGATAAACCCTGTAACAGACTGTTTTTTGAAATAATCATGGCTATTCTCCTGGCAGGCAAAGCCTGCACCTAATGCACTAAAAAAGATCTGGATTGCTTTTACATCAACGGCTATCGCTGCGCGCGATCACTCATAAGCGCAGGCGTTGCGTCAGTAAAAATAGAGGTGCAGTAGAGGAGAGCTGGTAGGTGACAGTATGGATACTGGTTATCTGATAGTTTGCTAAAACGAATAAGTCAGACAGCTGTATCAGGAAAAAATCAGGTTTCAGATCGGGCTTGGCTTGTCTTGATTGGGCCATCACCTCCTGAGAGGTGTTTTCATGATGGCATTGATGGTCTTTGTGGGGCTGTTCAACAGCAGACCACTGATGCTCCACGCTGGATGTTGCAGCATGTGCATTGGCGGTCGTGCAAATATAAAGGATGGAAAAAGCGATCAGAAACAATACAACTCCTGCGGCCAGTAAGGCCGGTTGGAAGGGTTGTTTGCTACTGATCGCACGTGCATGCATGAGTTGTGGCTCTTCAGTTGATCATGGATACAGCTTAGTCTATTTAGATCATTTTGGCACTGATTTGTACCAACGGGAAACCATTGCTTGAGTTTCTTCATCATTGTCAGGCGCTGCCACTCTGCATCACGTAGAGTATCAGACTAAGCTTCGTATTTGATGCTTGTCATCATCCCTGCTGCCATGTGATACAGGTGATGGCAATGGAATACCCACTCCCCCGGATTTATAGCATCAAAGGCTATAGTGACCTGCCCCCTTGCAGGTACGAGTACCGTGTCACGCATAGCGCCAGAAATCCGTTTGCCATTAATAGCTACGACCTGAAAATGATGACCATGTAAATGCATTGGATGTGCCATACTGGTCTGATCGGTGATGGTGATTTCCACACGCTCCCCCTGTCGAACCCACATTGGCTGATGATCGCCATGTGCTTTCCCATTCAACAACCATCCATAGCCAGCAGTTTCTGTAATAGTTACATGGTGTTTTCTATCTACTGGGCGCTGCGATAAAGGAGTCACTGCACGCAGTGCCTGTTCGAGATTGAGCCCTATTGCAGGCACCTGCTGGGATGCCAGATTAGAGACTTTAGTAATCGTTGCAGCCGGTGTGGCTAGCAAAATCCCGGTGCGTTCACGCTCGCCTTCACGTATCGCAAAGATCGGCCAGACCCCTTCTTCACCTGCTGGCAGGTCGACTAAAATATCCAGTCTCTGGCCCATTGCAAATTCAAACTTACTCGCTCTCATCGGTTCAACAGGCATACCATCAACCGCAATCAACTGACCTTGCAGACGATCAAGATCTATCCAGAAGGCCGTTGCAGTGGCTCCATTAATCAAACGTAAGCGAACACGTCCGCCACGCTCAACTCTATGAACTTCAGGATCATTCAATGTCCGATCATTGGCCAGGAAGGCGTCATACTCTACATCATGTAAATGTGCCATAGGCATGGCCGCTTGATCCTGAGTAGAGCCATGTTGCATATTACCATGACCTGCATGAAGATCTGCAGACGATGAACCATGCCCACCCTCTGACTGTAAAGCAGACAAAATTTCCATGGGATCACGAAAGGTAAAGTCATGGAACAGAACAACCACTTCCTGAACATCATCCGCAGCCTCAAGCGGATCACGAACAATCAATGGAGCCGCCATCAACATCTGCTCTTGCAAACCGTGATGCGAGTGCATCCAGTTAGTGCCGGGTTTATCGAGGAGAAAGTCATACTCATGATGGCCGCCAGCGGGAATTGGCAGTTGTGTGAGTCCCGGCACGCCATCCTGTTCCCAGGGTGGAGTCAGACCATGCCAGTGTAACAGCGTAGACTCATCAAGCTGATTCTCCACTCGTACACGAAAGCGCTTACCTGCCTCCAGCATCAAACCCGGTGTACCGTCTGGTTGAGTCAAGCCAAACACACGAGCAGATTTGCCATTGACCTCAATCACGCGCGTGCCGACTCTGATAATTTGTGTATCCTGCTGCATTTCAGTGGCAGCAAAAACAGAACCCTTTCCTGTTAAAAGTGTTGGCATGGCAGTGAGTGCACCCGCTGCAGCGGTAGTTGCCAGAAACTGGCGACGTGTTATTAAACGCATCTTAAAAACTCCATTGATTAGGCTTGTTGTATTTGCTGACTTCTGCACCTCCGTCACTGAAGGATAGAAACCTATACTTCAGGCATACACACAGACTAAACTGACTATCCAGACAAGAGGATGACGCTGAAATTACAACTTTGTAATCTTTCCTTAACTGCTTGCGTGTTTTACGCTGGCCCCTGAGAATACAAGGCATGCGTATACTGATCGTTGAAGACGAACCCAAAACCGGTGACTACCTTCTGCAAGGCATGACCGAAGCGGGCTTTATCACAGATCTTGCCCGAAATGGACCCGATGGCCTGCACATGGCACTGGAGGGGGAATATGACTTGGTAATACTGGATGTCATGCTGCCCGGCATGAACGGCTGGAAAGTGCTGGAAACAATACGTCGATCTGGTCACGACATGCCGGTTCTTTTCCTGACCGCACGTGATCAGGTGGAGGATCGCGTGCAAGGGCTGGAGCTGGGTGCTGATGACTATCTGATCAAGCCCTTTGCTTTCTCTGAGTTGCTCGCTCGTATACGGGCATTGTCTCGGCGCAGCAAAGCTCCTGTGGTCGAGATATTGAAAGCAGGAGATCTTGAAATGGACTTGCTGCGTCGTCGCGTTCATCGTGCCGGACAACGCATTGCTCTCACGCCAAAAGAGTTCGCTCTGCTTGAACTGCTGCTGCGTCGGCAGGAGGAGATTCTGCCACGATCACTGATAGCCTCACTGGTCTGGGATATGAACTTCGATAGTGACACAAATGTCGTTGAGGTCGCTGTGCGTCGCCTGCGCGCCAAGGTGGATGACCCTTATTCCCCCAGACTGATCCGCAATGTACGTGGCATGGGTTATGTACTGGAAGACCCTGACGCGAATCAATAGCATGATAAAACCGATATCTCTCACTGTTCGCTTGGTATTACTCTTTACCACAGCCGCTACTCTGGTATTGCTGCTGTTGGGCTGGCTGCTGTCACTGGCCATTGATCGGCATTTTATCGAGCAGGACACGACCGAGTTAAATAGCCGTCTGGAGTTTATCAAACAACAGCTGGCAACCGCTCAAACCCCAGATGCGCTGGATCACCTGCTGACTCAGCTAAACACACTGCAGACGTATCATGTGATGGTCTCAGCCAGCCATTCAACCTCGCAGACAGACACACTCCATAGAACCACAGGGCCCGAGCTGACAACCTGGCAGCAAGATGGGCGCAGTTTCAGACGACTCAGTGGCACATTCCCAACCGCACTGCCGGATAGCCACATCACTCTCACCATCGATCTGAACATCACTCACCATAAGGAGTTTCTGATATATTTCAATCGTCTAGTATGGGGCTTCGTCGTTTTCTTTTTCCTGATAATGACTGTCCTGGCATGGTTTGCCGCCCGACAGGGGCTCGCACCACTGCGTAAAGTGACCACACTGGCAACCAAGGTATCTGCGGTCAGACTGGATAAGCGTCTGCCACTGGCTCAAGTGCCGGTAGAACTGTTACCACTGACGCAGTCGCTCAATGCGATGCTTGAGAGACTGGAAAACTCCTTTCAGCGTTTGTCTCATTTTTCATCAGATATTGCACATGAGCTGCGCACACCGGTGAACAATCTGATGATACAGACCGAGGTTGCCCTGTCTCGCGCACGCACACAGGAAGAGTATCGCGACCTGCTAGGCTCCAATCTGGAGGAATATGAGAAACTCGCGCGCATGATTTCAGATATGCTATTTATTGCCAAAGCGGATAATGGTCTGATCATTCCCTTGTGCGAGAAAATCAACCTTTCAACTGAAGTCAGGCGCATAGTTGAATTTTTCGAACCCCTGGCGGCAGAGTCATCCGTAGAGATTAGCGTTGAAGGCGACGCAGAAGTACCAGGAGATCGGGTCATGCTGACTCGTGCACTTTCCAACCTCTTATCCAATGCCATACGCCATGCAACACCCAACTCTGACATTAAGCTGATTATAACTACCCACAAAGATAGAGTTCGGGTTGCTGTCGAGAACCAGGGTGAAGAGATACCCGAAGAACACCTTCCCTATCTTTTTAACCGCTTTTATCGTGCCAATCCAACCCGAGATACTACAACAGAGCATTCAGGTCTGGGGCTAGCCATCACTCGTGCTATAGTCACTGCACATGGTGGCCAGATAAGAGTGACCTCGACAAACGGTATTACGTGCTTTTTAATTGAACTGTCTGCCTGACATTGCTGATCAGCCACAACACTGGCATTACTGTGCTTGATTTTGCCGTAAAACCGGGAAGGCTATTATTTAGCGTATCGAGACAGTAGGTGTGCTGGTCATGTGCGATACTCCATAGCCAGCTCCGGATAGCCTGTATGCTCATCAACCTGCTCATCCATGACAACAAACCCCTGCTTTTCATAGAACGAAATGCTTGAGCGGTTAGCCTTGTAGACCGTTAGATGCAAGGTCTGACGCTTGCACTTGGCATCGTTCAATAAAGCCGTGCCTATGCCCTTGCCCTGATACTCAGGAGACACAAAAATGGCCGCCAGAGTGTCATTGAACAAGCTATAAAACCCGGCAATGCCAGATGCATTCTCAAACACCCGGGTTTCTGATGCGGGAAGGTATAGATTACGCATATCCTCTAATTTCGACTCCCAGAACGCCGGTTCCACAAAAGAGTGCGCCTGAATCGACGCGGATAGCCAGATTTGCAGAACCTGGTCTACATCTTCAGGACGGTAATTACGTAGCATTCAGCACACCTTTTTCTATATGTTTTTGGACATGCCATAGTCTCGCTCAACCTTTGCGATCCTGGTTGTAAAACTGGCATACCATTTCTCACGCCCCAGCTTCTGGGCTATTAAATGTTCAGCATGGTGTTTCCACGTAAGCGCCAAAGAATCAGCACCTACAATTTAGAATGTAACCGCTTCAAACTAACTCCATCAAATTCAATGTATGGA
>NZ_JBLXDN010000026.1:0-51115 GCF_048264025.1 Nitrincola sp. | reverse complement strand
GGACGATGATTAAAGTAATGGACGTCATTACCGCGACAACTCAAACGTTACAGCCGCCCCTAGAAGATTTATCCCTAGTAGAGACTCATAAGTTGCTTCTCGAAAACCTTGAGCAAGTATGGAGTGATGTGGGTATTCTGACTGATAAGGATCAGCACGCTACTCTGATACTGCTCTTGGATAAAATGCGTGTAGTGGCTGTCTTGCGATTCTCGTTGTCAGCTCAAGAAAGCCGTGACGCTGTGGCTCTTTTGGTTAAGAGTGGCGGCAAGGTCTACCTGCGGAATTATCAGCAGAGCAACTACAGTGTCGAAGAATTGCGCTGCCTATCTACTCTCCAAGAGAGGTGGGATGACATCCAGGGACAAGATGTCGCTTTATCTCTGGATGAGATAGGCGACTATTTTAGGAAAGTTGAGACAGGTTGTCGCGACAAGGGCCGAGGGGCGGATTTCTCTACTGATACTAAACGGCAAGTGATGTTAGCAAGTCACGGACGATGCATGTTTGAAGGCTGTGGAGAAAATCTAGGGTTTGAAGGTCTGTCCGGTTATGAGGGTAATTTTGCTTATCTTGCACACAACATCGCCTCATCAGAATATGGTACAAGGGGTGTGCCTGTTCTCTCTGGAAAGTTATCTAACGATCCTCAGAACATATTGCTTCTTTGCGATAAGCATCATCGCTTAGTAGATAAAGTCGCTAAAGCCGAGTTTCCGGCAGAGCGGTTAGCGAAAATGAGACACAATTTTACGATATCTGTTAATCAGCTTTTGGATGGAATTGCGTACGAACAAGTGCCCGCCTACGCAATACTTTGGCCTGTACATCGAAATGTTATCAGCGCTCCATCACTAATCCAAATAAGCCAGTGCCTTGCAGTATCAAAACAGCGTATTGTGGGGCAGTTGCATGACTTGAGTGATAACGAGGCCCTACTGCGTAATCTAGATCCAACTGCGATTAAATTATTGATGGCTGAAGCTATAAATAGTGCAGCAGATCGATTGCTTGGACAACTGCATAGTAACCGTTACCGATCAGCGCTGTTTGCATTTGGTTCCATGTCTGCTCTTATTGGTCTTGGCGCCAGGCTTGGCAACAAAAATGAAATTACGCCAATGCTGCGTTATCGAGATGGCGGTCAGTGGTGTTGGCCGAGAGAGTTCCCGGTTCGTGCTTTTTATGAAATTAAGGGCGTAAATAGCCTTGGGAAAAACGAAAGCGAGATAGTCTTACAATTCACATTTACCGCCTCGCCTGCTGCGTTCAAAGCTTTTTCAGATGAGCAAGCTAAGAGAGGGATAAAAACCATCAATGTGACTGCTTTGGAGGAGCGTATGGGAAATGCTGCTATTGGCCACCCAGAGGAAGGAAAATTGTTCACAAAAGAAATGCAGGGGCTATTGATGAGGTTGAGGGATGCTCATGGAGTGAAAGTCATTCACTTGTTGCCTTGTGCATCCAATGCTGCATGTGTCTTTTTTGGACGGGCATATGATGCAAATCATCCTGAAGTCGTAGTGTACGACTTCGAAGATACCAAGATGCATCCGGTGCTTCGCCTACTTAACGAGCGGCATAAATGCAACGTTATGTCTTATGATATTAAGTAAAGACGTTACATTGCAGGGCGCTACTTTAGAGTCACCGCCACTTATGCTACTTTTTATCCAGCCTGGTAAGTCCCAACAAAATGCCTATATCGAATGCTACAACCGAACCGTGCGTTACGATTGGCTGGCACAGTATCTGTTTGACAGCATCGAAGAAGTCCAGGATTACGCTTCTCGTTACAATCGGCTTCGGAGACCTCCAGTCCGTACATATCCTGCACATGGCTGCAGATGTCTCGATAGCTCATACCGAGGGCAAACATGGACAGGATTTTGCGTTCAATCTCATCGGTGAGCTTGGTTTGGTTCTTCTTCACCAGCTCAGGCTCAAACGTACCGGCTCGATCTCGGGGGGGGCTCCAGCTCAAAGCTGCCGGTAGCGGCTTTGAATGTTTTACGACTACGGCCGTGACACCGATTGGGTTGTGAGCTCTCGGTCAGATGCTGATCCAGCTCTGCACTCAGCGCTGCTTCAGTTAGCTGTTTGATCAACGGGGTGAGCACCCCGTCCTTGCCTGTCAGGTCTTTAGCCGAGCGGAGCGCCTCAAGCGCCGCATCGAAATCGAATTTGTCGGTCACGTGTCATTCCTGTTTTGTATATGATACTGAAATGACACAGATTTCTGAACACTACCGGAACACTACCGGAACACTACCGGAACACTACCGGAACACTACCGGAACTCTACCTCCTCGTCACCAATACATGGGCGATTTCCCTGTGACTACAAAGATACATGTAGAGCACAACCCCAATTGCAAATAGATTTAGATTACCTCACATGACTACATCCCTGCCGATCAAAAATACATTTTTTACAACAAACACTCAGCTTCACTAACATTCACCAATATTCACTGAAATATCACCGATTCATCATCGTAGTTTGTTCTAGTCACTTTATAGAATGAGCTTTCCATTCCACAGAGGAGAAAAGCGATGAGCAACAAGCAAAACAACAACCATTCTAATCAGTTGAACGACAATAAGGGGACGCCTGGTCACAATCACGCTTACCAGAAAGCCCTAAATAATCGTGCTAACCAATTGAATCCGAACAACCCCCTTTACCAGGGTAAGAAATAGGAGCTAGGATATGATGGATACTTCAGATATGTCGAAAGACGAACTCGACCTATGGTCAGACATCAATAATCCGAATAATGACACTGATATGGATGATTGGGCAGATGCTCACAACCCGAACAATGATGATTATTTGGATGAATAAATGAAGGAGCAGCCGATGGATCTTCGCCATCGGCTGTTTAGCCAGGAATGTTGACTCTCAATGAACGAAAATCACCGAAAAAAATATAAACACACCCGTCAGCTGCTCAAAATAGCTAAGGAACATAACAACTACACCCATAAAGAGATTGCTAAAAAAGCTAGGTTGAACGGCACATCTACCTCTCTAGTATCTCGATGGACCAGGGGTAAAGCACTGGCAACAGAGCATCAGATGTTCTATTTCATTCAGAATTATGAGCATTTCCTCAAACGCAAAATGGAGCATTTGTTTTATAGCTTACGATACACCGAAGGCAAGGAGCAGATGGTTTATGTGAAACTCTCTGGCGATATCGTTTTCAAGCATCAAATTAAAATCTCCAACACATCACCCTTACAATTTAAAAAGGAATTGAGTGCCTTACGTATTGTCGTTTTGAATGAAGGGCAGCACTTTCATCTTGTTGTGCAGTACCGAGCAGGTTTACTGATGGTCGAGAAGTATCAGGATGGTGAGAGCGAGAAATTTCAGCCACACAGCTTGGATCATAATGATATCGTTTACTCTGATCACGAAGATAGTAACTGGTATGTGCAGTTTACAGAGAGAGATATTGATTTCGACAAGCTGGTGTTATCAATACAACGTTATTGCCGAGATCTTTTGGATGGCTATAGCGCTCTGGATTGCGCATACAAAAAAGATCAAAATCAAAATTATCAAAAGAGTCACTTCTTCAATAAGAGCAACGTTTACCCTCTAGAGCTGTCTTTCTATCAAAAAATGCTGTCACTAGGCTTGAACAGTCAGCACTACCCCTTTAATGTTGAAGAGCAAACCCAATAGCTTCTGAGGAGCTCTATCCTCAGTACAGAACTGGTCGCCAGTTCACTTATGAATGCCTTCTTATGAGCACCACCTAAGCAAGCTGTGAGGGTCGTGTACAGGCATTCGGAAGACCTTGTAACCTGTCTTAGACTAGGTGAACACGCCGAGGCAAGTAGCCGAAAAAGTTCAAGGTTTATTAGGGTCAGGGGTGGGTAAAGTCGAACCATACAGTTATTGATACTGTATCGTTCGGCTTTTTTATTTGAATAGAGCTTGAATCAGCTCCTTACCCTTTGGAGTTGCTTCTATTCTGACAGGCATTTTTCTTGGCCCTCTCTGGCCTAGCGGAACATCCTCAGAGACACTTACTAAAAAGTGTCGGAGATCTGAGAATAATTTTTCGGACAACCGTTCTATCAATACCCGTCAGTTTTTCGATATCCTGATAGCTCCTCGGCACTATCATATGTCCAATATTGTAGAGGATAAGCGCGCTTACCAGACAGCTTTCATATGCTACTGAAATGGAAAAGATTTCCGAATACTACCCAGGTATGATCATGAGCTATTGGTGCTAACTTAAATTGATAGCTTACAGTTTGCTCTTGACATGCCTTAGGCATAGATATAATGTTTTAAAAGTTGTGTCTGTTGACACTAATATAGTAGCTGGCTATAAACAGCAAGCTAAATTTCATACTGGACAGTCGCAAATTCAAAAGCACTTAGTATGATTTTAAGCAGAAATATCAGGTTAATTCAATAATCTCACGCCCAAGTATGTGCGCCATCATTTAACTGGTGTGCGCCAGAAATCTTGTCCTTCTTGCTTAAATTGTCCATTGTGAAGATTTTACAGTGGAGTCCAGGCTTTCCAAGTAGAGGCTGCACGCACTCTACAGGATTAGTAGCTTTCCTGAGTTGCAGAGAAGTCTACTTCGACCGGTTGATGCTCACTAAAATTGTCTGCTCTAGACACTTGTTTAACGTTCCGTTGTGCCGTTTGTTGACTAGGGCGTTGAGCTAAAGTAGTTTTGTAACGTTTCGTGATAGAAAGTGCGATTTAAACAAAAAATATTACAAAAAACGTTACAGAAAATTAGAGGTCTGATCTAGATTGATCTTGCAGCCCTCTGTTAGTATGGTGTAAGTTGTTTGGTGGCGGAATATAGAGTATTTATACTCGGTATTTCCGTTTTAATAGACAAAATAAACCCATCAAGGCCCTGTTAATTCAGGGCTTATTTGAGCGGATTTTTAGCTGATTTGTCTGATCTTGAAGCTAAAAACGCTATTGAGATAACAACACGTTCGGATTTTGAGCCAGGTTATGGGGCTGTCTGGCGAGTTCGTCTGTTAATCATACAAAACTATGATGAAGTGTTTTGGAGTGCAGGCATCGATTTTCTAATAGAGCAGTCCAGTCGAGCCGTTATACCTGAAAGCTTTAGATGCATCGGTACCGGCTGAGTGGTGTGCAGGATGGAGCCTCATCAACTCCATCCTGAACAACGTTGACTCGTGTGATTTGTGCAGCCTGCTGAGAAGGAAGACAGCATTAGACTTCCTTCAGTTTACTGGCCATATGGAAGCTATTGACCATGGCTGCGAGTGTTTCTCCATCGATGGCTTTACAGACTTTATTTGCCGGTTGTTTAAAGGTGGGGGTGTCTTCTGCGGCTACCATGGCATTGATGATGGACTCTTCTGTTGCTTCTACGGTTGCCATGTAAAATTCGTCAAAGACTTCATCGTTTAAATAGTCCATGGCACAAACAGGTGCTGAGAGTTGTGGCAAATCCTGCTCATTAGCGGTGCTAAAGGCGAGGAAAATATCGCCAGAGTTATTGCCCCCCGGAGAACCATTTTTGCCGACGCCAAGGGCGGCACGTTTGGCAAGGCGTTTGAGTTGATGGGGCAGCATCGGTGCGTCTGTGGCAATAATGACAATGATAGAGCCTTGTTCATGCACAGGGTGAATGCGGTCGTGTGGCATCAGCTTTCCAATCGGAGCCCCCAGCACTGTAAACCAGGGTCGAATACCATGGTTGGCCTGAACCAGGGCGGCGACAGTGTAGGTTGTGTTTGCTATTTCGACCAGTCGAGAAGCGGTTCCAGTACCGCCTTTAAAGTCATAGGCAATCATCCCTGTTCCACCACCGACGTTGCCTTCTGCCAGGTGACCTGACTTGGCATTGTCTAATGCATCGAGTGCGTCCTGCTCGGTAACATGCATGGCGTTGATGTCATTGAGCACACCATCATAGGTTTCTGCAACGACTGGCATGGCCCACAGGTGGTTGTTATGCCATGCATCTTTGTATTGCGCTACAGTCCATTTAACGGCGGCATGGTGGGTAATGCCAACGGCATGGGAATTGGTGATCATAATGGGACCAACAAAATAGCCACCATCCTGAATCCAGTGAGTGCCTGTCATTTCACCGTTACCATTGAGTGCGTACATGCCTGCCCATACTGGTTGTGGTGTGATGTTCCGTCCCCGGGGCAATATGGCTGTTACGCCGGTTCTGCTGGGCGAGCTTGGGTTATCGTTTATCAGTGTTTTGTAACCTACTTGAATTCCGGGAACATCCGTAATGGCATTGAAGGGGCCTGTGGTTCCAGGGAAAGGTAGCCCCAGTGCACGTGCGCGTAATTTGGGCATAGTTCAGCCTTTTGTTCTTTAGTGTGTAGAGGTGTTTTTAGATTTGAAGTAAATACCCGCCGAGGCGACGACCACGGAAAATAGCAGCATCAGTGTCGCAATGGCGTTAATCTCGGGTTTAATACCGCGGCGGATCATGCCAAGAATGAAAACAGGTAACGTGGTTGAGTCGACGCCACTAATAAAATAGGTAATGACCAGATCATCCATGGAAATGATAAAGCTTAATAACGCACCACCGATCACCCCTGGCAAAATTAATGGCAAGGTGACGCGTCGGAAAGTCTGCCATTCATTTGCGCCAAGATCCGCAGACGCGGCTTCTGTTAGGGGATTCATACCGGCGAGTCGGGCACTGACGACAATAAATACATAGCTGGTTAGAAACGTGCAGTGGCCAATAATGATGGTGCTACTACCTAGCGTAAAACCAGCCCCAACGAAAAAAATCAGCAGTGCAATGCCCAAGACGATATCGGGCATGAGCATAGGTACAAACAATAGCAGCCGATAAAACGATTGCAGTTTAAAGCGATAGCGTGCCAAGGCAACCGCTGTGCTTGTCCCTAGCAACGTAGCAATCAGGGTGGCGCTGGAGGCAACGGTGAGACTGTTTACCAGCGCATTGAGTAGTTGATCGGTTGAGTCCACATAGCTGGAAGAATCGGATAAAGAGGTTTTCGCACCAAAAATACTGCGGTACCAGTCTAGTGTAAAACCATCCCAGATCATGATGTTAACTGGGTTGGCGTTAAATGAATAAATCACAATCAATATTACGGGTACATAGAGAAAAACAAAAAAGAGCACACTGTAAATGGATAATAATCGGCCTAAAGGCGTTTGTTTTTTCATCATGAACTCCTATAAAGCGGCTTGGCTTCTGGCTGATTTGTATAAATAAGCTGACAGAATAATGAGCATCATGAAGATGATCACCATGGACAGCGCCGCGCCAAATGGCCAATTACGTGCATAGAGGAATTGCTGTTCTACCATATTGCCTATCATTAGCACTTGAGCACCACCAAGCAGGTTGGGTACGACAAAGTTGCCGAGGCTGGGAATAAATACCAAAATACAGCCAGCCACAATGCCCGGTAGTGTTAAGGGAAAAATAACCTTTCGAAAGGTAGTGAAAGGTGTGGCACCTAAGTCCTCAGACGCTTGAAGTAGATTTTTATCAAGCTTTTCAACACTGGAGTAAATGGGTAAGAACATAAAGGGAATGAAAATATAGACCATGCCGATAATGACGGCTGTCCCAGAAAACATAAGATTTAACGGTTCTGTGATAAGCCCTGTGGCTTGTAAAAATTGATTGGCAAAACCTGAATTACGCAGTATTAAAACCCAAGCGTAGAGGCGCACCACCATGCTGGCGAAAAAGGGTAGCGTGATCAGGAATATGCAAAGTGACTTCTTTCTTGCAGATAGGGTAGAAACCCAAAATGCGACCGGATAGCAAATGCATAAAGTACACAGAACGGTGGCAAGGGCTAGCCCAATAGAATTGAGCAGTATTTTTAGATAAACAGAATCGAACTCTTCATAAAACCCATCTGCCCAGCCAAATACACGTCCATAGTTCCAGTGATAAAAATTCCACTCAACACCACCGTATAAGCCGGGTTCTAAAAAGCTATAGGTGAGCATGATCAACATGGGACCAATAAAAAATATCAGTAAAAACAGGCTGGTTGGAGCCAGTAAAGCGAGCAGCATAAGCTGCTGACGAGAGACGTTAAATACTTTCATACCCGCCCCTTATGGTATTTATTATGTGAGGGGAGTGTGTGCACTGCACTGATCTGATAATGCAGTGTTATTTCATTGCCTTTTACTAAAGGCTGGTTGGTTTTTCTGGTTAAGGCTGAAAACGCCATGCCATTTTCCAGTACACCATGCAGTTGGTAGTCAGTACCGATAAACACGGTCTGCGTTAAAGTCATGGTTAACTGCGCTTGAGGGCTTTGTTGATCAGCATTTGGGGTTAAAGACAGGTGCTCGGGTCTTAGTAGCAGCTCAATCTTATCGCCAAGCGCTGGCGAAGTATCTTGGCTGTGGATAAGCAAACCATTGCAGCTTACGTCTATGCCCTGTTCCGTTTTGTTGACTACTGTGCCTGAGAGGAGGTTGCTTTCGCCAATAAAATTGGCCACAAATTGTGTCTGCGGTGTGTGGTATATCTCATTAGGGGTTCCCACTTGTTCAATTTTTCCGCCATTGAGCACCACGACGCGATCAGACATGGTGAGTGCTTCTTCCTGGTCATGGGTGACGAAGATGAAGCAAATGCCGAGTTCTGTTTGTAGATTTTTCAGTTCAAGCTGCATTTTTAGACGCAGATTTTTATCCAGCGCAGAAAGCGGTTCATCCAGTAGTAGTAATTTAGGTCGATTAATAATGGCGCGAGCCAGAGCGACACGTTGTTGCTGACCGCCTGACAGTTGGGATGGCAGGCGTTTCTCTATCCCGCTTAACCCAACCATATCCAGGGCTTCAGCGACACGTTTATGTCGTTCTGCTTTGTTGACTCTGGCGATGTCTAAACCGTAACCGACATTGTCACCGACTGTTATATGAGGAAACAGAGCATAGGATTGAAACACGGTATTGACCGGACGTTTATGAGCCGGTTGATGAATAATCGATTGCCCATCTAAGAGAATGTCACCGCTGTCCAGGGTTTCGAATCCAGCTATTATTTTTAATAGGGTTGTCTTGCCGCATCCTGACGGACCTAATAAAGTAATAAATTCGCTCTGAGCAATGGATAAATTAATATCATCCAATGCATTGATAACACATCCTTCAGGTGTGATGAACTGACGATGCGCATGACGAATTTTTACATATTCAGGCAAGGGAATAGACGCTGACATAACTAGCCTCAAAGAAAGAAAAAGGGCGGGTGAACCCGCCTAAGTTCTGGGTTTATTGATAAGTAAGGTTATGAGGTACGGATTCTAGTCCACGCACGGTCATAGAGTCTGATGCCTTGGCCTAACTCTTTGAATAGCTGCAGCTTGTTTTTAACGTCTTCAGGTGGGTTAATGCTTGGATTGTTGCGCAAACTCTCAGGTAATAGCTCGATTGCTTTGGTGTTCATGGTGCCATTGGTTTGCTGACTGGTATTTAAAGCCGCAATCTCTGGTTGGGTAAAAAACTCCAGAAACTTCTTGGCATTGTCTTTATTCGGAGCACTTTTCAGGACGCACATGTTTTCTTGGTACATAGTGGCGCCTTCTTCCGGAATAACGTAAGCCAGTTCATCTGGGTTATCGAATACGTAGAGCATCGCTCCGACATACCATTGTGCCGCTACAATATCACCGGATTGCACCATGGGAATGCTGTCGTAGGTAAACGCAGAAACATTGCCTTTTTGCTTAATGATATAATCTTGGGCCGCTTGTATATCGTCACGATCGGTTGTATTAACGCTTTTTCCATTGGTGATCAATCCGACACTGATGACTTCTCGCATATCATCCAGCATGGCGATATTTTTACCTTCTGTCGGTAGCTCAAAGAAATCTGCCCAAGAGTTCAAGTTAGGTGCTAGATTTTTATTATACAGTATTCCTACTGATCCCCAGGCGTAAGGCAAACAGTATTCACCATTAGGGTCAGACTCAGAGTTTAGAAAGTTAGTATCAATATTTTCAAAACCTGAATATTGATTGATGTCGGTTTTTTCGAGCAGGTCTAGTTTAGCCATGATGTCTTGCATATGAACGGAAGGGAATACTATGTCGTACCCCGTCGCACCCGCTTGTAGTTTGGCTAGCATTTCTTCATTTGATGAGTAAGTATCTAATTTAATTTGGATACCTGTTTCTTCAGTAAAGCGCGTTAATACTTCAGGGTTAATGTATTCACCCCAGTTATAGAGGTTAAGTGTTTCTGCGGCTGAAGCTGAGTGAACGAAGCCGAGAGAGGTGATTGCAATGCTTGTTAAAGCGAGCGCATTTTTTACCTTGTGACGACTTTTTAAACAAAATAACTGTTTCATAGTATTGCCTTCTAGGTGAGGTCTAAAGGAGTTGTTCTTGCCTGTCGTAGTACCGTCATTTCATTCTAGATGATAGTATCTTTCTTTCAATATCAATATATGTTATGTTTCTAACAATTTAAAATTCTATATATATTAATAAATTACACTGATATATGTCTTCTAGGACGAGGATTTATTGATAAATGCGCACCGTTTTGGTTTGCTTTTGATTGGGGGTGCACCACATCATGGCAAAAAACGCCCTGAAACAGGGGGAGTTGTTAGAATGAAAAATACCTTTTCTTCAAAACCTGAATACATAGCGACGACGACGGCGCAGAAAATTCAGGAGTGGATTCCGCTGGTGTCTAAATCTGAGGCACGTGTGGCGCAGTTCATTTTGCTTAATCTGGATCAAATTAGTTACGAAACAGGCGCCTCCATTGCTGAAAAAGCGGCCGTTAGTCAAATTACAGTGAGTCGGTTTTTGAAGCGGGCTGGCTATCAAGGAATTTCGGCGCTTAAAGAGGAGCTTCAGAAAGAGTTTATTCCTATTGAAGCGAGTGAAAGCCAGCGCTTGTCATCGGATTTTTTTTATAGAGACAACTTAAAGCAAGAATTAAAAAGCATGGTGCGCTTATATGAGCAATTTGAAACGGAAAACTGGGAGCGTCTAGTGAGTTGTGTGAGCGCGGCAACCCGAGTGTATGTAACCGGTTTTCAGTCCATACGTGGGACCTCTGAAGATTTTTCCCGCCGCTTGTCGCTTGCGCGTGATCGGGTGCAGTATTTGTCTCCACATGACGGTATGTTGGGCGAGTGGTTAGAGGATAAACCCAGAGCTCGACCTGGGTACGATACCCTGATTTTACTCGATGTTGTGCCTTATGCCGCAGAAGGTCGGAAACTGTGTGAGGTCGCTGTCGAAAAAGGGATTCAAATCGTGATACTAAGTGATGAATTTTGTCATTGGGCGAGTGAATACAATGCCCATGTCATTTATTTCAAGTCCAAATCAGGATTGTTTTTAGAATCTACCTGGGGACTCGTATTAACAACAAACATGTTGATTGATGCAGTTTCTCGGCGAAACCCCAATAGCGATGCCCGAATTAAACGTTGGCAAGATATGGCGAAGCGTTTAGATCTTTTTTAACCTCGAAGCGCCGAGCTCTGCCAGGCACAATACCGGTAAAATACCGGTAAATATGTCGATAGGCCGGGTAGATAAATTTACCTACCCGAACCTTAATCACATCAGTCCAACGGCCGACGGTAACCAGAGCGATAAGAAAGGTAGGGCATTGATCAGTGCCATGCACAGAAACATCACCAACAGGAACGGCAGCATCGCCTTAAACAGTGCCGACATGGATATATCGGTTGTTGCCATAACGAGGAACAGTCCCGGTCCCAGCGGCGGTGTGACCAGTCCTACCAGCGTAGCTAAACTGATAACAATGCCGAAGTGAATAGGGTCAATGCCCATCGCTAAGGCGGCTGGCAGTAAGATCGGTACCATTACAATCAAAATGCTCATGCTCTCGAGAAACATGCCGAGCACGATGATCAGCAGGTTGATCAGCAGTAGGAACATGAGGGGTGAATCTGTCAGGCCATTGATCAGCTCGACCACTCGATCAGGTACTTCCTGGAAGGAGAGTGCCCAGCCGAACATGGTGGCCGACGCAATCAGCCCGGTGATCATCGCGGCATTAAGCGCAACGCGGAACAGCACATCGGGCATTTCTGACCAGGTGATCGATTTATAGATCAGCTTGCCAATCAGCAGTGCCAGAAGCGCACCGATTGCGCCGGCTTCAGTCGGTGTCATCACACCGGCGGCGATACCTGAGATAATGATCATCGGAATGCTTAACGGCACGAGATCTTTGAGAATTTCGCTTGGGGATATCTGTTTTGGTACGTCAGCCTGCCCCTCGCGCGGGAAGCCACAGAATAGACCGGTTAGGAAGATGATGATCGCAAATCCGAAGATAATCAGTATGCCGGGGATAATCCCTGCCATGAACAGCGCCCCTACAGGCTGAAACGCGATTACTCCGTAGATGATCATGATCATGGATGGCGGGATGATCGGCCCTAGCAATCCACCCGAGACGGTTACCGCCGATGAAAAATCGCGTTTAAAGCCTTTCTTCTCCATCGCTGGGATCATGACTCGGCTCATCACTGCAATCTGGGCTAACGCCGATCCGAGGATCGAACTGGTGATCGCATTGGTCAGCAGGTTTACGTAAGCCAGTCCACCGTTCAACCGTCCGACCATGAGTGAGGCCAGTGAGATCAGGCGATCGGTCAAGCCACCACGGTTCATCAACTCACCGACCATCATGAACAATGGGATAGCGAGCAGACCACTCTTCTCAAGCGACCCATAGAGTTGCAGTGGCAGGCTACCCGTCAGCATGCTGAGATCGGTTTGATGTAGAAACACCAGTGTACCAATCAGCAGGGTAATCAGGATCGGTAGCCCCATAAATAGGAATATAAAAAATACAGCTAGGGTAATCATGTGTTATCTCCTGACACTAGCTTGCCCAAGGATTCGAACCAGTGGACAAATTGGTGGAAGCTCATGGTGATAAACGCGATCAGCAACACACTATAGTTATACCAGCGTGGGAGTTGGGTGGTGGGTGACAGCTCAATTTGTGTCAGTGGAGCTGACACCCATTGATAGGTCAGCCAAGCAAAGAAAATCAACGTAACCAGTGCGACCAGTTGAAATAGATTTTGTACCAGGCGGCGCAGCGGCTTCTTGAGCATCAGGTAGATGAAATCAATCGATACCAGCTGTTGTTGATGGATCAGGTAACTGACGCCCACAAAACTCATCGCTACCAACATCTGGACAGCCACTTCTTCGGCCCAGAATAGCGGTGCGTCGAACAGGTAGCGTAAGACGACTTGAGCAATGAGTAATAGTCCTAAAGACGCAGACAGGGCGATCAGTAGCCATTTTTCTATTCGGGCGAGACAAGCGTCCACCCAGATTATTAGAGTCAGCATAGTGTGTCTCCGATCCTGTCGGGCATTCATATCAAGTCCGACAGGAACAGTTTGAACTTAATTATTGTTGTTGTGCCCGGACCTGATCGTAAAAGTCAGCAATCAGTTCATCGCTGTCGATATACTTTGAACGAATAGTCTCGGCTTCCTGCTCATAGGAGGCGGCAGAGACCTCAATAATGTTGACCTTGGCATCCACCAGTGTCTGCAGGTTCTCACGTTCTGTCTTAGCCTGCTCCTCAATACCCCACAGCTCGGCTTCGGTGAAGACCCTGCGGATTAACGCTTGGTCTTCAGGGTTTTGCTTATCCCACCAGTTTTTAGAGACCAGCATGATGCCTGGGAAGGTCATGTGGTTGGTGAGTGTCAGGTTAGGGGCCTGCTGATAGAGTTCCAATGCAACCACCAGATCCAGATCGACATCGACGATATCCAGCAGGTTTGTCGTTAAGGCTGGGGCTATCTCTGGCAGCGGTAGCGCGGTGGGTGCGGCCTTGTTGCTCAACCACCATTCATTGAAGATCGGTGCCGGGAAAGCACGCACTTTTTTATTCTCTATATCAGCCAGGCTATTGACTGGCGCAACAGAGATCAGGTGGCGCATACCGGCAATGATATAGCCTAGGCCAACCATGCCCTGACCTTCCATTTTGTCCAGCATCGCCTTGGCTGAAGGCAACTGCGTAGCCTGTCCGGCATCTTCCACACTGTCGAACAGTCCTGGCAGGAACCATCCGTTCAGAGATGACTCACGGTTGGTCATAAAGCCCGCGGGAATGACCGCGAAGTTCAACACGCCAGTCTGCAACATTTGTGCATTTTCCGGATCACGACCGAGTCTACCGAAAGGAAATACCTTGATGTCAAACCGACCTTCGCTTTGAGCTTTCAGGTCTTCAGCAAATTTTTCTGACACCTTGCTGAATATATGGCTAGGCGGTACAGGCGTGCTGAGGCGTAGCGTTTCCGCAGATGCGGTACTCATCATCAATGGGAGTGTAGCAATCATTGACGTGGCAATGTAACGCAGCCATTTATTTGTTACCCATTTCATTGTAATCACCTTTAATATTTATTGTTGTTTCGGGTTTGTTACTGCTTATTAAGCTGCAGATTGAGTCATTACACCAACACCGATCTCACCGGCTTCGGTTTTACAGAACATAGATTGCAGCTTGGGAATCACCCTCGCCGCGTTTTCAGCCGTCAGTACGGCCATCACATAGCGATCGGGTCGCACTAAAAACACGGCATTCTCGAAACCATCGAAGATCCATTCATTGGCTTGGCCGTAGAGATCACGGAACACTTGCACGTCACTGTCCGGCACCGGGTTGTATTGCCGAGGGGTTATACAAACACGCTGGATGTCGGCGGGCAGTTGATGTTTCCAGTCGTTTAAGGGCGCGAAGGCCTCGGCGGCTGAGGTGCCATAAGCCACCAACAGAAATCCGGCGGCGCAGCAGTCATCCAGTTTGGCGACTCGGCGTTGCGGATCTTCCAGTGCAGGTTGTGCCATCATCCGGCCAGCGCGTGTTTTCTTTGCACTTAACCCGTCCGGGATAAACCAGCCCGACATAAAGCGGGGTTTGGGTTTGTAGCGCATCTGCGTGACATAATCTCGAGCAGGCGGATAGAGGCTTAATACTCGCATGCCTGCTTGCATCAGTCGGGCACGCAGCAGCGTGGGTGGCATCATGAATCGACCTAGGATGTCGGCCATTTTGATCAGTTGCCAAGCGTGAGGTTTACGCTCTTCTTCGTAAGAGTCCAGGACCTCGGCAGGTAACTTTCCTTGCACTACCTGGGCTAGCTTCCAGCCCAGGTTAGAGGCATCACGAATACCACTGTTCATGCCCTGGCCCGCGAAAGGGGGGGTTAGATGGGCGGCATCTCCGACCAGGAAAATACGTCCCTTGCGCCAGCATACGGCTTCCCGAGCATGGAAGTGATACACCTGCTTGCGTACAATTTCGGCATCACGGTCCGGTCCATGATCGGCTATCAAGCGGCGTACGAACGCCTCTTCGACGACCTGCTCTTCAGTTTCGCCAGGCAACATCATGAACTCGAAGCGGCGTGTTCCATCCGGTCCCGGTAGGTTGATGCCCGGGCGTCTAGGGTCACAGTAAACACGTGTCTGGCGAAAATTGTCACCTGTGCCTTTCAGGTCAATAATCAACCATTTTTGTTCATAGGTGAGTCCTTCCAAAGGGATATTGAGGGTGGTTCGGAAATAGCTTTTACCTCCGTCAGACGCCGCAACATGGTCAGCCATGATCTCGTAACGATGACCGTCATGATCCTCAACCTCCAATAACACGCCCTGGTCATCCTGCGAGAAGTTGACTACTTCATGGCCAAAACGTGTCTCGACACATGAAAACCGCTTCAGCCCCTCTTTAAGCGTTGCTTCCAGATTCGGCTGTATAAACGCGTTTCGTCGTGCAAAACCGTATTCGCTGGTATTGGGCTCGATACGCGCGAAAGGTTTACGGTTTACATCCAGATAAACGGATCCATAATCCTGAGCACATTGATTGATGACTTCCTGGTCGAGACCGATCATCTGCATGGTCCGCATGGATTCATCATCGATGGAGACCGCGCGTGGTAGCTGGACTGTAGTCAGATTTTTTTCCAGTACCAGTGTTTCAATGCCATAGGTACCCAGCAGATTGGCAAGTGTCAGGCCGTTAGGGCCTGCACCTACTATGACGACTGGTACATGGCGTCGATCGTTTTGGTGTTTTTTATCATTATTATTAGACATAAATACTCCCAGATTAATCCATCACTGAGCCTGCTGCCCTGAAAAAAAGCACAAAGAGTTCCCTGCTGAGAAATCAGCATTTTTGTTATCTCGGTTGCTTTATTCGGTGTCAGGCTTCAGATATACGCCTAATTAGCTGCGCAGAAAGGCCTGCCCCCAGTAATTTAGAGTCTTTGGTGTATGCTGCCATTCGCCCACTGGCCGCCCGTTCATCACCTCAAGCTCAGCTGAGATTTCAACCCAGTTACCATCCGGATCATGGATCATGAAGAACAGGTTGTTGCCGGGCCCATGTCGGCCAGGGCCCCATTTGAGTTCTATATCGAGTGTGGAAAGATGATCAGCCCAGTCGCGGATCAGGTTCCAATCGCCCGCTTCATAGCAGTGGTGATCGAACCAGCATCGCGGCGCCTGGAAAACTGCCAGCGCATGATGTTCTTCGTCACTGCGAAGAAAGCAGGCGCGCATGTTGCCTTCGTCATCCAGTACATTGTCACTGACACTGAAACCGATTATGTCACGATAGAAATGAATCAACGCGTCGACCTCAGTCGTTGCCAACGCTGTATGCTGCAAGCGCGCGCGATAAGGTCCATCTCCAAAGTTGGCTTTTTCAGAAACACCATAGAGGCTGCGGTTACCGTCAGGATCGGTCAGCATAAATGCGTCACCGACAAGATAGGGGGAGGTGGTTGGCTCGATCTTTACCCCTTGGCTTTGCAGCTTGGCACGCAGGGATGCCAATGATGATTCGGACATGCCATAGGCAAAGTGCTTTAGCTCTTTAGCATAGCCTTCACAGATCAGTAGCTTGCGCTCTGGGCCAGTTACCATCCAGCCCGCTTCCGTGAGTTGGGCTTCGTTACGCAAGGCTTTGGCATAGAATTTTGCTAGCGCTTCCGGATCAGGTGATCCTAGCGCTAGATGGTCAAGATGTGCGTTAATTGTCATTATTATTATCCTTTTTTCAGGGGGCATTCAGATTTACTCCCAGCCCCTTGTTAACACCTTGACCTACCTGACAAGTCGCTCATATTCGTGACTGATCCTGTAGGCCAACCCAATAATTCGTTCAGCTCCCGCATCGACTGCAGTTTCGTCATAGTATTCAATTGGCTGTACGATGCTTAAGCTGCCGATGACTTTTTTATCCGGATTAAAGATCGGTGCGGCAATACCGAACACCCCCTTATCGACCTCTGCTTTGGTAACGGCAAATCCTTTTTGCCGTATGCGCCGAAGCGATTTTTTAAATTCGTCCCAGTCGGAACCAAGGTTCGTGCGCTTAATCTCTTCGCTATAATTCACAAAAATCTGCATGAGTTGACGGTTGGGTAAAAAAGCCAAAATTGCTTTTGAGGTCGCCCCTTTTAACAGCGGACGCGGTGTGCCTCGCGAGTAACTGACTTGCCGACCAAAACCACCGAACTCTTCAACACATATCACCTGTTCTTTAAACAAACCGCAGATTAGCCAGGCCTCTCTAGTGGAGACATCCAGCTCTGGTTCGAGTTGTTTGGCTGCCCGTACCAGGGGATCGGACAATCGCAACTGCCGGTCCCACTGAATAATTCTTGCACCCAGGGTGTAGCGTCCTGGCGCCACCTGGAACAGCAGCCCGGCATCGGCAAGCTCCTTGGTGTAGCGGTAGGCTGTGGATCGTGTAAATTCCATCGCATCGCAAATTCCCTCAACCGACCAGACGGTCGCATCTTCGGCAAACAGATCCAGCACCGATAGCATGCGCTCCAGACTGCTGGGCGGCTTACTGTCCTGGCGTTGGGTCGGTACCGTGCTGGACGTGCTGTCTTGTTGAGTAGGCGATGTTTTTTGCATAGCGATCACTTTTCTTCGTCGATAATAGTGTTACGTAGGATGCCGATACTGGAAATCTCAATTTCGACCACATCACCGGGCTTCATCCACACAGGTGGCTCACGAAAAGCACCCACACCGCCGGTAGTGCCACTGACAATGACATCACCAGGCAAGAGTTCAGTAAAGGTGCTGCAGTATTCAATCAAGGCACCAACATCAAAAATCATGTCGGAGGTATCCGTTTCCTGCATCACTTCACCATTGAGGCGGGTAACCAGGTGCAGCGCCTGAGGATCTGGAATCTCGTCCTTGGTGACTAGGCAGGGCCCGAAACCACCGGTTTTTGGGAAATTTTTGCCAGGTACGAACTGAATGGTGTGTTTCTGATAATCCCGCACCGATCCATCGTTATAGCAGGCGTAGCCGGCGACGTACTTGAGCGCCTCTTCACGTTTCACATGGCGAGCAGGCTTACCGATTACTATGGCCAGTTCACCCTCGAAATCCAGTTTGTGCGAAGCAAAAGGGCGCACAATTGGCTGCAGGTGTCCTACCTGGCTGTCGGCAAAGCGGGTGAACACCATCGGGTAAGTCGGCATATCACGGCCGGTTTCTTTCACGTGAGTAGCATAGTTAATCCCTATGCAGAGAATTTTGCCTGGATCAGGGATGACGGGTAGCAGCGTTACGTCATCTAGCGGATAGGATGGGAGGAGATCAACATTGATTGACGCGAGTCTTTCCAATACATACTCAGACAGAATGGACTTCATGGATTTTTCTGTATCACCTAAGTGCGCGGCAAGATCAAAAATCGTATTTTCTTTAAGAATGCCGACTGATACTTCGCCTAGCTCGCGCTGAAATGTGACTAGCTTCATTGTTATTATCTCCGTTTGGGTTGTATTTATATTTGGCTTTTGGCTGCAGTTGAGCGTTTCTGTTGATCTGGATCAATAGTTTTATTTGATTATTATCCCACAATACGAGATTGTCAATATATTTTGTATTGTGGGATATTTGTATTTTTATGGCGGGATAGATCAAGAACAGCGGTTACTCCACATCTTCGGCCAGGAAACCACCCGACTGACGTTCCCAGAGTGAGGCATAGATGCCGCCCCGTGCCAGCAGTTCGGCATGGCTGCCTGTTTCAACAATGCGGCCCTGATCCATCACCACCAGACGATCCATGGCCGCTATCGTCGACAGGCGATGAGCGATGGCGATTACGGTTTTGCCTTCCATCAAGCGATAAAGGTTTTCCTGAATGGCGGACTCAACTTCAGAATCGAGTGCCGAGGTGGCTTCATCCAGAATCAGAATGGGGGCATCCTTGAGCATCACGCGAGCAATGGCGATGCGCTGGCGCTGGCCTCCGGAGAGCTTGACGCCGCGCTCACCAACCTGAGCGTCATAGCCAGTGTGGCCTTTGGCATCACGCAGGGCGGGAATAAATTCATCGGCTTTGGCGCGGGTGGCGGCTTGAATGACTTCCGCATCACTGGCCTCGGGACGGCTGTAGGCGATATTGTCTCGCACTGAGCGGTGCAGCAGGGAGGTGTCCTGGCTGACCATGCCGATATTGGCGCGCAAGGACTCCTGCTGCACATCGGCAATGGATTGACCATCGATCAGAATGCGTCCGCTTTCCAGATCATAAAAACGCAGCAGCAGATTCACCAGTGTAGATTTTCCTGCTCCGGAGCGGCCGACCAGGCCCACTTTCTCACCGGCTTTGATCTCCAGCGAAAGTGCGTCGATAACGCCCGATTGCTGACCATAGTGAAAGCTGATCTGATCGAAACTGATAGCCCCTTTATCAGCTTTAAGTGCGGGTGCAGCGGGTTTGTCCTGCACTTGCTGGGGTACGGAAATGGAGCCGATACCATCACGGACCGTGCCGATATTTTCAAACAGCGAAGCCACTTCCCACATGATCCATTGAGACATGCCCGATAAACGCAGCACCAGCCCCAACGCTACAGCCAGCGCTCCGATACTGATCAGTTCATTCAACCACAGCCAGATGCTCAGCCCGGATACGGCCAGCAATAGCAGTGAATTGAGCAGGTAGAGGCAGGTGTTGAACCAAGTCACCAGACGCATCTGCTGGTGTACCGTTCCCAGAAAGCCATCCATGCCTTCGCGGGCATAGGCCGACTCACGCTGGGCGTGGGAGAAGAGTTTGACGGTCTGGATATTGGTATAGGCATCTACCACCCGCCCGGTCATGATAGAGCGGGCATCGGCCTGGCGCTGAGACACCTTGCCCATCAAGGGCACAAAGTAGCGTAGCATCAAAATATAGCCGATCAGCCAGACCACCAGTGGGATTGCCAAGCGGGTATCCGCACTGCCCATGATCACCAGAGTGCCAATAAAGTAGACGCCAACATAGTTGAGTACGTCGATCAGTTTAATCACACACTCACGTACCGACAGCGCTGTCTGCATCAGCTTGGTCGCTATGCGGCCAGCGAACTCTTCCTGGTAATAGTGCATCGACTGTTTCAGCAGGTAGCGGTGTATTAGCCAGCGGATACGCATCGGGTAATTGCCCATCAGTACCTGGAAACTCAGCAGTGAATGCAGCAATACCATCAGCGGCAGGCCCATAATCACGGCAGCCATGCCTGCCAGTTTCCAGCCCTCGGTGGCTAGAAAAGAATCCCGGTCTTGCTCAGCCAACCAGTTGACCAGATTGCCCATAAAGCTGAACAACCACACTTCAACCAGGGCAACACAGGTCATTACGACTGCGGCCAATAACAGCCAGGGCCCTATGCCGCGTGAGAAGTAGACACAAAAGGCAATCAAACCCTTGGGCGGTTGACCCGGTTCTTCATCAGGAAAGGGATTAATACGGTTTTCGAACCACTGAAACAGGTTAACTCTCTTCATCATCTCTAACATATTTGGCTGGAATTGTGTTTAAATTCAGTGAACAGGAATTACTCATTCGACATAACAATCTCAGGAGTCAACCATGATCTCACTGCGCAACCTACTGACTGCCGCTGGTGTGGCATCCTGCATGACGCTGCTGTCACTGCCAGCCTTAGCGCAGGATTTTCGTTTAGGACTGATTACACCGCCTTCACACCATTGGACCCAAGCAGCTCAACGTTTTGCCGAAGAGGTGCAGACGGCCTCAGAAGGTCGGCATAGTGTAACAGTCTTTCCGGCCGCTCAGCTCGGTAACGAGGCACAAATGGTACAGCAACTGCAGACGGGTGCGCTGGATATGGCCTTTTTGACTGTAGCAGAGATTTCCAATCGCGTACCTGAGTTTGGGGCTTGGTATGCGCCTTACCTGGTTGATGATATAGATGAAGCGGCCGCCTTGTTGCAGTCTGATGCGGCTGTAGAGATGTTTGATCTGCTTCCCCAGCAAGCGGGCCTGGTGGGTGTGGGTTATGGTATGGCGGGTATGCGGCAGATGATGAGTCGTACACCAGTAAGCACACCTGCGGATCTGCAGGGCAAAAAGTTACGCATTACGCCTTTTGATCCTATTCGGGATTTCTACACCGCCTTGAATACCGCGCCAACCCCATTACCCTTGCCTGCCGTGTATGACGCCTTGGCAAATCGTCAGATTGATGCCATCGATATGGATTTTGATTCCATTCTGATTTTCCGCTTTTATGAGCGGGCTGATCACCTGCTGATTTCCAACCACATGATGTTTCCGATGGTAGGTGTGGTATCAGCCAGAGTGTGGAGTAATCTGGACGAAGCCGATCAGGCGCAACTGGCCAGCTTGATGAAAGCCCAGTTGGATGATGTGGTGGAGACCTTCCGTTTACAGGAGCGCGATCAGGAGGCCGAGCTACGTGCACTGGACATCACAATTACCGAAGCAGATCGTGATGCCTTTGCCGACAGTGTAGCCGCCTGGGAAGCCATTTGGTCAGAAAAAACCAGTAGTCTGGATGCTCTGCGTGCAGCCGTGGAAAACAATAGAAATCCTTGATCTCAATGAATGGCAACGGCGTTCCTGCCGTTGTCAGCAGGTTTGTTGATGGTATGCATGCGTAAACTTTCCGATTGGCTGGCCACTGCTGAAATGTGGATAGCGGCGTTATTGGCTGCACTGCTCACTGTGCTGATTCTGCTCAATGTTGTCAGCCGTGCGTTGGGCATGGCGATCTATTGGGTGGATGAAATGGCCATCTATGCGATGGTGTGGATGACGTTTCTGGCAACCTCTGTGGTGATTAAACGCCGCCAGACGTTATCGGTCACGCTGATTGTTGACCTGTTGCCTGCACCGGGGCGGGTCTGGCTGGGATTGTTCAGTGATTTGATGGTGCTGCTGTTTGCCGGGTTGTTGTTAGTGTTTTGTATTCGTTGGTTTGATCCCTTCACTCTGTATCAGCACGGCTTTGATAGCGGGGCGTTTCAGATGCAAACCTTCAATTTCATCTACGCCGAGTCTACCAACACCCTGGGATTGAAAAAATTCTGGATCTGGCTGGCTTTACCATTTGTCGCCGTTACTTTGCTGCTGCACGCCTGGGTAAACCTGCTAGGGCGTTGTTCGCAACTGCTAAAAAGAGATTATAGCGATGTTCAGGGGTAGCGGGTTATGACTCTGATGGCCGTATTCTTTGTGTTGCTGTTTGCATCGGTGCCGATTGCTTTGGTGTTGGCACTGTCGGCGGCCTTTTATATTGCCACGTCTGATAATTCAGTGCTGTTTGATTCCTTTGCCCAGCAGTTGTTTGGCTCTATCGAAAACTACGGCCTGTTGGCGATTCCGCTGTTTATGCTGGCGGGCGAGCTGATGAATGAAGGTGGGCTCACGCGTCGGTTGATCAATATGGCGCGTATCCTGGTGGGTGGCTTTCGCGGTGGCATGGCGTATATCAATCTGGTGGCCAATATGATGATGGCGGCCATTATGGGCTCTGCTGCTTCTCAGATAGCCATCATGTCGCGCGCCATGGTGCCGGAGATGGAGAAGGAGGGTTACAGCCGTCCTTATGCCGCAGCTATCACCGCGGCAGGTGGTCTGTTGTCCCCCATTATTCCACCTTCGATGCTGTTTGTGCTCTTCGGCGTGTTGGCGCAAGTCCCGATTGCCGATATGTTTATCGCCGGTATTATTCCTGGTTTGATTATGTCGGCACTGTTTTTTGTCACCATTACCCTGATGGGACTGGTGCATCAGTACCCAGCGGGTCAGTGGATGACATTGGCTGAATCCCGTCAGGCTTTACTGCTGGGTTTGCCTGCTTTGGCTATTCCAGTACTGATTATTGGCGGGATTCTCTCTGGTTTGGTTACGCCGACCGAATCGGCAGCACTGGCCTCATTGGGTGCGCTGCTGGTTGGGCGTTTCGTGTATAAGGAGTTGCGCTTTTCTCAACTGCCTGAACTGTTAAAACGCACCGCATTGAACTCTGGCATGGTGATTATCCTGATTTCAGCCGCAGGTGTATTTGGCTGGGTACTGGTGTATGAGCATATCCCTCAGAATGCCGCGGCCTGGATAGTACAGCAGACCTCTGACCCTTTTGTGTTTTTATTGTTGGTGGTGGTGGCTTTATTGCTGGTAGGCATGGTCTTGGATGGTATTGCTGCCCTGATTCTGGTGGTGCCTATCTTGCTACCAGTGGCGCAGACTGATTTTGGTATCAGTCCGTATCAGTTTGGTGTAGTGGTGTGTTTGACGTTAGTGATGGGTTTGTTGACTCCACCGGTGGGTGCAGGACTATTTATCAGCTCCGCCATGACGGGTGAGCCACCCATGCGTATCTTCAAGGCATTATTGCCCTTTTTGTTGATGACGCTGGTTACCCTGGTGTTGCTGAGCTGGAAATCTGAGTTGGTATTGATGTTGTTATGAGTTTTAACCTCCGCATCGCTTTACTTTTCTTCCACAACATGGCAAGAATAGAAGATGTTGTGCACTTGCACAATATTTAGGAAGTCACCTTGCGATGAGTGTAATTAAAGCCATGTCATCTATGTCACAATCTCATGAAAATCAGGATGCTACCCAGGTTTACGATAGTATCACCCGTCGTATGAAAGGTTTTCTCTATCGCTGTCGGAATGATGAGCATTACACCATGCTGGTGATGTCTGGGCGAGTCAAAGATACCACTGGCTTTGAGCTGCATGATCTGCTAAATAATCGCAAAGCTTCCTACGTTTCGTTGATTCATGCCGATGATGTCGCCAGTGTTGATGCCGCCGTTGAGGCTGGTATTAAGGCACGTAAGAACTGGGATATTGATTATCGTATTCGTACCGCCAGTGGTAATACCCAGTGGGTGAATGAACATGGCGGCCCAGTCTTTGATGCACAGGGAAACTTGGCATTTCTGGAAGGTGTGGTAGTAGATATTGGTCAACGCAAGGAAGAGGAAAGCCAGCGAGCCGCTAATATGAAGCAGGTAGCGGCGGTCAGTGGTAATATTATCACCGAAACCCAGAAAATCCTGTATATGCTCAAGTCGTTACGCTTGCTGAGCCTGAATGCCAGTATTGAAGCCGCTCGGGCCGGTGATGCGGGTCGAGGCTTTGCTGTGGTTGCCGAACATGTTAAAGGACTGGCTGAAGACACTGGGAAGTCAGCTGAATATATCAATGAGCTGATCGGTGAGCTGGAGCGGCAGTTGGGTGCTCGGGCAAAACAATAATGTTCCCTGGTCAGTTGTTTCAATACCAAACTGGGCCATGCCAGAGGTTTTCAAACCTGGGTATTTCCCTTAAACTCCAGTGAGTTTCCTTAAATCCTCTGTTATCTTCCGGAGATCCATGATTGTTGTCTGATCCGGTTAAAATTCTTATTACGGGTGCTGATGGTCAATCAGGCTCAGCGATCGTCAGGCTTGCTGAATCTGATGCTTTTTTTTCTGTAGTGGCCCTGAACCGGAAACTACTGGATGTGACCCAGCCCGCTAAAATCGTAGCGGCGCTTGATAAGCATCTGCCCGATTACGTGATTAATTGCGCTGGTCTGAATAGTGCTGATCGTGCTGAGCGTGATCCACAGCGCGCTATGTTGCTTAACGCTGAAGCGGCACGCCATCTGGCGGTAGCCTGTGGTGATCTGTCTATTCCTCTGATCCAGTTATCGACGGATTATGTGTTTGACGGCCATTACGCCAGCGGTTATACCGAGGAGGACGATACCCGTCCACTGGGAGCCTATGGTGAGAGTAAATTGCGCGGTGAGGAGTATGTACGCCAATTGTTACCGCGGCACATTATTTTAAGAACCAGTTGGTTGTTTAGTGACCGTGGTGATAATTTCATGCTGCGGCTGTTGTCTGAAGCACGTGAGCATACGCTGATGCAGGCTGTAGATGACCGCCGTGGCTGTCCGACATCGGCCTTTGATCTGGCCCGTGTCATCCTGGCTATTATTAAACAGATGAGCTGTGGTGCGGAAGCCTGGGGAACCTACCATTATTGCGGTGCTGAAGTGACTACACGGTATGGCTTCAGTGAAGCAGTGATTGCGGCCGCACGCCAGTATGAAGATCTTAAGGTTGACAGTATTCAGCCAGTGGCCTCAAAGGACTATGTAACTGAAGCACAGCGCCCGGCTACATCGGTATTGAAATGTGGCAAGGTTTTGAATGCTTTTGGTATCAGGCAGCGCCCCTGGCGCATTGAACTCCAGCGCTTAATCCGGGAGTACTATGGCCAGGTGCGCTTGTAACCCTTTGAGATACTAGCGCTGTTAGAACAAACCCAGCGTAGGTGTCTTGCGTACGGCCACCATGGCAATGTAAGCCAGTGTTGCACCTGTCAGCAGTACGCCCAGCAATCTTGATGGCAGGGTGTTAGCCATCTTGAAGGCATAAACCGAGAAGCCGATATAAGCAAACAAGGCGATGATCTTCGCCAATACCCAGCCGACATGGATCGGATTCATGTTCATCACCACCAGCAAGGCAATGGCAGAAATAATTAGCAGAGCATCCACGCTGTGTGCCAGAATTTTCATCCAGCGTTTACGAATGCCAGCAGGCCAGACGATGACAAACCCTGCCCGAGCAATAAAGAGCAGGATGGTCAAAGCAGCCATTGTCAGATGAAGGTGTTTAAACGCCATGTACATGTCAGTTTTCCATCAGTTCAGTTAACAGGTGCAGACTGTGTCATAAGCCTTGGCTGCACACAACTAGTCCAGCGCGGTTTTTCGGGTAAAGGACGCCAGCCTTTGCATATCTTCGTCATACCAGCTCCAGCTTTCGCCTTCCAGGCTGCTGTAGCTGGCTTTTTCTAGTATCTGTAAAAATGTATTTTCGATCTGCGCCGCTTGTTCACAGTACATACGGGTGCTGGCTACTTGGCTGAGCTGCAGGCGTTCACCCTCTAGCTTGATCTGTCCTGCCATGGCATTACAGCCAGTATGGCCGGAAATTTGCTGGCCACTGAACTTAACATAGGGGCGTGTCTGTAAGGCCTCCAATTGCTCCGATTGCGTGTTCTGTAGCTCGACCAAATCCCATTCATGATGTTCCAGAGACTCAACTGGACTGCCACAGGTGGTGGCTGGCAGGGTTTGTTGCAAATGGTTAAAGTGTAAATGGTGGCGGGGCGCACCTTCTTCCGGTGTGATCCATTTGAAAGTGACGTCTGCCAGGGTATTCAGGTAGCTACCAGCCGCACTGCTGGATGCCAGATAAGTGCGTTCAACTGATAACCACTCGTCGGTCATGATTACCGGGAAACGCTTGCCGGTTGAACACTCGATAAACGAGGCTGCATCGGCCATGTAGGACAGCATGCCTTCTACCGAGCCAGTCACCTCTGCGGGTTTCCAGCCTTGAGGTTCCAGGCTGTAATTGAGCTCGGACACAATGGGCCGACCTTGTATATCAGCCTGCAACCAACCACCACTGTCAGTAGCAAAGTAAATCAACTCTCGGTCTTGGCCTTGTAACAGTAACTGGCCATTATCCAGTGTCCAGCGACCTAACTGACTGACGTTGCCGTCAGGTCTGTCCTGATAGGTTTCGGTCAAAAAATAGCTGCCATCGGCCAGTAAGTCGAGATGGGTATCAATACCAGGACAGCTGGCGCAGGGTAGAACACCGAAATAGCTCTGATTTTGCAGCGCCACTGGCGCCCCCTCTGTTGTATCGGCTACAGGTTGTGTAGCTGTTTGACTGCAGCCACTGATCAATAAGGCGGCTATGCAGGATGACAGGCTAAGGGATAGGGTTTTAGGCATAATAGATTCTCGTTAATAATGTTTCCAAGGCCTTATCAGACACGCGGCTTGTAGACCAATATAGCTGGACGTAACTGAATGCACCAGTGTCTTAGCCGGAGACGTGTTGCCATTGCAAACTCATTAATGCCCCCACCAATCCTGCTAGGCCCAACAGGATTAACGTACCCTGCACAGAGATTAGTGCCGTGAGTGCACCCACCAGGCCGGTGAGCAATAGCACCGCGCCAATCACTGAATTACTGACCGCTACATAGTCAGTACGTTTGTTACCTGAGGCCATGTCTACCATATAGGTTTTGCGTCCTAACCGGACACCGGCATGCGCAACGCCCAGGCCAAAAAATGCCAGCAGATAGACCAGCATGGCTAGCGTGGGATTCAGAGCAAACCAGGATATAACGGCAACAAGGATCGACAGTAGACCTGCCAGGGCGCAGGCTACAGCAAACACCTGTCGGCTGGAGTGATCGGCCCAGCGTCCCCATACGGGAGAGCTGATCAGGCCAGCCAAACCTTCAATAGCAATAAATAATCCCAGTAAACTAATGGCACTGCCCAGGTCATCGCGAGCCAGAGCTATATAAAAGGGCGCGGCCAGCCCTGAACCCATTGCCAATGCTCTGGCGATGACAAAGTACCGGAAGGGTTTATCATCCCGTAGTAGGCTGAGTTTTTTCAACGCTTCGGATAACCCGTTGGCGCCACCGGCTGTTGCGCCAGGAAATTCAACGATGCGACTGAACCACCAGGCCGCCAAGAACCAGCAAAGAGCGGCTAGCAACAATAAGCCGACATAGAGACGTTGTGATGCATCCGTCTGGATCAGGCTCAGTAATATACCCACCCCGAGTGCGGCTAGTCCCGATACAGCGCTGATCCAGCCAGCTAAACGTCCACGCCGCGTTTTCGGAACAGTCTTACCCTGTACATCCTTATAGGCGACAGAGCAGGCCCCGCGAGCCAGGCTAAATAGCACTAATAACGCTAGTAACGTAACGCCTGCTGTGGATCCCTCAAGGACCATGGCGGTCCAGCCCATTGCCATAAGGCTGAGCCCCTGCAGGGTGCCGCCCCAGACCCATACCCATTTTCGCACAGGTTGGCGTCTGACGAGTGCGCCGATCAGCATCTGTGGCAGCATAGAGCCGGATTCGCGAATGGGTACCAGCAAGCTCAGCATCCAGGCAGGAGCGCCCAGGTGCAATAACAGCCAGGGTAAGGTGGTTTTGGCGCTGGCCAGTTTATCGGCAAGGCTACTCAGGGTGTTGGCTATCAGGGTGTGAATGAAGTTCCCAGGTGTTTCATGGCAGGCCTCAGCGGATATGTCTTTGCACACACGTCCTTCATCATCTTCGGCAAGACGTGTATAGAGGGTTTCCTTCCAGTTCGGATGTAGGGGCTTCATGCTGACGCTTCCTGAACTTTATCGGCGCAAGGCGATTGTCTGTATACGCTGATCATCGGGCTGTCGAGCGCAAAACTCCTGAGTATCTCCACCGGCGTAGCGTACACTGACATTAAATCCCAGACCGGGATCATGATTCAATAGCAGCATGCGTTGCTCACCGGGAGCCAGTCGCAGTGTTAATAGATCTGACTGACCATTGGCGTTGCCAAAATTAAGCTGAATAGACTCAATCATGACACTATCCTGATTTTCAAAAGTGACATACATCCCGGCACTGGGTTGCTGTAGATAGTGGTTCAGGCCGATGCCCATAACCAAGCCAATGATTAGAGCGGGCAATGAAAATAGCAATAGTTTTTTCATCAGGAATCCATGTTGACGACGTGTAGCAGGGGGACTGTATGCCTGCCAGCATAGCTAGGCTGCATGAGTATTTATGAATCAATACTAATATAATAAAACTGATCGGTCTATAAGCGTTTATGAGCTGAACTTTATGATCTTACAGGTTAAGATTCCAGATTGTCTAAGGAGAAACTCATGCAGGGCTTGTTGTTGGCATTAGCTGCCTACACTATCTGGGGATGCTTCCCGCTGTTCTTTAATCTACTCAGTCACGTGTCTTCCGTGGAGGTATTGGCAAACCGTATTATCTGGTCGATGCTTGTCACGATGTTGGTGATTCTGGTGCTGGGTAAGCGTGACTCGTTTGTACGTTTGCTGAAAGATCCGGTGCTGATGCGATGGCTGGCACTGACCTCCTTGCTGATCTCAGCTAACTGGCTGATTTTTATCTGGGCGGTAGCGCAGCATCGCGTTATGGAAGCCAGTCTGGGCTACTACATGACACCCCTGATCAGTTTGCTGCTGGCGCGCGTGCTACTCAAAGAAGCCTTGCATCCGCTACAGGCTATTGCCGGCGGCTTGGCTGCGGTAGCGGTAGGCTGGGAGCTTTTCAGCCTTGGCAGCTTCCCCTGGGTGTCCTTATCCCTGGCATTGAGTTTTGGTTTTTATGGCCTGGTACGCAAACGCTACCCGGTAGACGGGCTCAACGGGTTAACGGTTGAAACGATGCTGATTTTTCCGCTGGCTCTGGGTTGGCTAGCTTGGCAATTCATCAGCCCGGCCTACCAACTGGATTTTGGTGGTGACCTGACGACAACCCTCTTGTTAGTTGCTTCGGGTGTGATGACTGCCATCCCGTTGTTACTCTTTGCGGCGGCCGCCAAGCGGCTGGATCTGTCAGTGGTCGGCTTTATTATGTACATTAACCCCACTATGCAGTTTCTGATTGCCGTGCTGATTTTTAAAGAGGACTTCCCGCCACAGCGTTTGGTGACTTTCCTGTTTATCTGGACAGCCTTGGTATTGTTTATGTGGGGGATGTGGATGGCTAATAAGAAATCATCAACAAATGATAAGTTAAAGATAGCCACCCAGTCTTTATCAAAGGAGTGATCGGCTAGAGTTAAGTATCTGTTATTTACATATTAACTAATATATTACGGAATGTTGGCAAGATGATTTTTCCAGCGCGTTATCAACGTTTTGTGTTCACCTTTATGATGTCGATATACATGGTGTTTATCATGACCTGTGTCATCACCCTGGTGAACACCGGTTTTTCCGATGGTTTTTTCCTGCGTTGGTTCAATGCCTTTATTGTGGCCTGGCCAGTGGCATTTGTGCTGATTTTGGTGGGTGCACCGCGGCTGCAGAAGCTGTCGGGTAAGTTAATCCGTCAGACATGAGCATCATGCCTGACGGAAGTGGCAGGTTAGAGTGAAAACTCTGTGGGTCCGTATAAGGCCTGTGTGGCCCCGCTGTAACTGGCCCAGAGTTGATCACCAAAATCATAATGCCACCACTCACTGGGCAGGTTGGTGAAGCCCTGCTGTGCCATAGCATTGAATAACAGCCGCCGACGATCACGCGCAGTCTGTTCAGCACTGCCATCCTCAAACTGTTCAAAATAATCCGTATGTGAAGCCGGCGAAACCTCATCAAAACGCGTACCCATGTTGACCATCAAGCCATCCGCATCACAAAGCGTGACATCGACTGCGCCGCCCGTTAAATGTGGGCTGGGTGCTCGTGGATCTCGGCTGGCGATGGATACAAACTCTCGGGTCATAGTGACTAGTTGTGTTTCACTGGCATCAGGGTGCTGGTGATGCAGGGTTTCATAGAGACTGTCGAACAGGTGCTGCTGTACTCGCCAAGGCCGCCAGCCGTCCAGAATGACCAGGCTGTAGCTGTCCGGTAGTGAGCGCGCCACCGCCAGCAGGCGACGGTAGACACCCTCACGAATAAAGCAGTCAGTCACCGCACCAGGTATTCCGAGCCGCTTGTAGATTGGAAACACTTTGATGGATGCCGGGGCGAGAGACAGTGGCACCAGTGGTTCATTTAATTCCTGAATTGGAATATGGCTGACCAGATTCCAGTCGGGCTCTGTCTGGTGAGGGATGGGTTGCAAAAGAAACTCATTTTTCAACGTTTTCATATTATTCAATATCAGCTTATCCGAAGGTGGTTGGCAGCCAGAGCGTCAGCGCCGGGAAAAATATCAACAGGATTAGTACCAGCACAGCAGTCAGCACAAAAGGCCAGATGCTCTTGAAGAGTTCAATAATCTCTATCTGGCTGACGGCAGCGGCAACGAACACGCAAGCCCCCATGGGAGGTGTGATCAAAGCAATGGTGATGTTTAGAGTGATGATAATGCCCAGATGTACTGGGTCGATACCGGCCATCATAGCGATTGGGGCAACAATCGGTGTCAGCAGCATCAGTGTGGAGACCTCTTCCATGAACATGCCGGTGATAAAGGTGATCAGGCTGATGATCAGCAAAATCATCACGGGTTTATCTACATAGGGTGCCAGTAGTTCAACAAACTGAGCGGGTACCTGTGCATAAGACAGCAGCCAACTGATGGTGGCTGATGCAGCCATAATCAGGAAAATTGCTGACGTCAGCCGGGCCGTATTGACAATTGCTTTCCACAGCGCGGGCAGTTTCAGCTGCCCGAGCAGTATGCCGCATAGTGCAACATAGGCTGTGATCAGAGCACCTGACTCGGTTGGTGTGACAAATCCCATCACAATACTTGCAACGATGATGAAGGGAGCCACCAGCGCTGGCATGGCACCCAATATAGCCATTGCCAGCATATTCATAGAGGGGAGACCTCCCTGTTTCTGTAACTGATGTTTCCAGGCATACCAGGCATTGAGTCCCATAAAGGCAACACCCATAATCAGTCCCGGAATCACCCCTGCCAGGAAGAGGCTGCCGACAGACGTATTAGTCAGTGAGGCATAGAGAATCATAAAAATACTGGGGGGGATGATCGGTCCGATCAATGAACTGCCAGCCGTCAAGCCAGCGGCAAACGCGGTGGAGTAGCCCTCCTTTTTCATCGCGGGTACCAACAGGGATCCCAGCGCGGAAGTATCTGCGACAGCCGAGCCATTAACACCGGCAAAAAATACGCTGGACACTACGTTAACATGACCGATACCGCCTCGTAGATGACCGACCAGCATATTGGCCAGGCGCATCAGGCGTTCAGTCATGCCGCTAGCATTCATCAGGTTGCCAGCAAGAATAAATAGCGGAATCGCCATCAGGGAAAATACATTGATACCGCCAAAAAACTGTTGCGGCATAATGCGGCTGATCATGGATGGGTCAACGAACATAAAGCCCACTACGGCGGTGGTCAGTAGAGCCAAAAATAACGGCAGTCCCAGTAGAACATGGACCAGAAAAACAAGTAGCATTATCAGGGTCATTCTGGATTCTCCGACATGACAGGCAGGCGTTTGGGGCCGTGAAGCAGCACCTGAAGTGCCAGCAATCCGAAGCCAATCGGCATAGACAGTAGTGGCCAGGTGCGACTGATGCCCAGTCCTGGGGTCTTGAACATCCCGACCGATTGGGCATAGCGATAGCTGAACACTGCAGCAACAATTGCCAGTGTCAATGTCAGTAGCCATTGATAGAGAACCAGTGCCTGAGACAGCCGTGTCGGCAGACTTGTTTCCAGCAGGGCAATACGCATGTGACCACCTTCCACCCAAACAGCCCCGGCGGCAAGAAAGGTGCAGCCTATAACTAGGAAGCGTGCCGCTTCATCGGTCCAAATCGGTGCGCCGCCAACCAAGTAGCGCAGCGTAACGGCATAAAGAATGACCAAAATATTGGTCAGTAATAGTGCACTGGCCAGCATTAGTGTTGTTGTCTTGACGAAAGACAGGACTTTCATTCGAAACTTATTCATAGAGTATCCATCGCAAACAGGCAGGAGCAGTGCTGTGCACTGCTCCCTCGAATGGAGTGACTGACGAAGATCAGTGAGCTAGTGTTTTAGCATCTTCCAGCGCCATATCGATTAACTGCTGATCGATGCCGCGTTCTTTCAGCCAGCTCAGGAAAGCAGGTTGTCCCAAGTCACGGAAGGCGTCGAGATCTTCACGGCTGGGATGAATAACTTCCATCCCTTGCTCTTCCAAATAGGAAATGCGTGATTCCACTTGTGCTTCATTGTGGATGCGTGCGGCGGCAGTCGCTTCGGCAACCGCTTCCAGGAAGGCGGCGCGGGTAGTTTCATCCAGGCTTTCCATCAAGGCGCTATTACCTACCAGGAACTGCATGGAGTAGTTAATGTTTGCCAGGGTCAGGTACTGCTGTACTTCATACAGGCTGCCCAGAATGATGTACATGGGTGGATTCATCTGACCATCAGCTACACCTGTGCGCAGTGACATGTAAACTTCTGTCCAGGGGATAGGCGTGCCTGAAGCACCAAAGGCCTCATATAGGGCAACCTGGCTTGGATCCATGGCACGGAAACGCAGCCCTTCAAAATCAGCAGGTGAGTGGATCGGGCGCTTGTTGTTGGTGAAGGCCAGGAAACCACCTTCTTCAACGACTGCCAGCATGTCTACGCCAGCGCGTTCCTGCAGTTTGGTTGAAATTTCCTGCCAGTACTGCCCCTCATCAAAAAAGGCCCGTGCAGAATCAAAGTTATCAAACAGGAAGGGAGTAGCGCTGATGAATATCTCATCTGCTAATGGTGATACACCGGCAAAAGAAGCGATGTTCAGACTCGGTGAATTCATGGTCTGTTCCATGCGTTCTTCTTCGGTGCCCAGCATGCTGTTGGGATACAACACCAGTTCAAGCTGTCCTTGGGTTTTTTCTTCCACCAGTGTTTTTAGTTGGGTGGCAAAGACATGTACGGCATTTTTATCTGGGTCAGGTGCGCCGTTGTAACTCAGGTTAATGCTGGTAGCAGCTTGCGTGTTGGTGGTCAGTGCGACAGCACACAAAACGCATGCGGCCGCTAAGGATTTCAGGGAAAAATGTTTATGTCTCAACATGATTATCTCCATTGTTGTTATTTAGAATAGCCGGGGAGCCGGTTGATTTGATCTTAGGAGTTGATGTGTTGACTATGCAATAGACGAGGTGTTGTTATTATAACAACACTTGGTAGCCGCTTAATCGGGGCGCATCTGCACGAAAAAAGTGCATTCCCTGACGCAGATGCGCCACACAAGCTTTAGCAGAAAGCGTTAGTTCATGTCCGGCCAGACTGACAATTTGTGCACGCGCGCCATTCAGAATGCTATGTTCCATGGGGAGGGCATGTATCTCACCGCGCTGTAGTTCTGCGGCCACCGTCAGCTCCGGCATGAAGGTGACACCGATACCCGAGCGGACAAAGTTTTTTAGTACCGTGACCGAGTTGGTGTGCAAGCGCGCATGCAGGTGTACGCGCTCCTGTTGGGCCACCATATTAACCATTTGACGCATGCCAAAAGGGTTGTCCATCAGTCCCAGTGGCAAGCCTTGTAGATCGCTCAGTCGTATCGGCCGTTGCAGTGACAGCAGCGAATGCTGTGGTGGTACGATCAGGTCCAGCGGTTGGCAGGTTTCCACATGGCAGGTCAGCAGGGGGTCGACGGGTGGGGCATACAGCAGGGCAATATTCACCTCCATCTCTTTGACCAGCGCAATGGCTTCATTGACGCCCGCCATGCGCACCTCGATCTCTATACCTTCGAATGCAGACATAAAGGATTGCAGTGGCGCAGCAATCAAGTCGCTGAGGAAGCCTTCGCCTACGGCGATACGCACCTCACCGCGGGCCAGCCCCTGAATCGCCATAATCTGAGACAACACCACCTCTTCAGCACTGCGCTGGGTGTGATAGTGGCGCACTAACAGGCGCCCAGCCTCGGTGGGGCGCATACCATTGCCTTGGCGTTCACACAGGGATACACCGAGGGTTTCTTCCAGGCTTTTAATATGGCGGCTGAGTGCAGACGCATCAATGTGCAGGTGGGCGGCGGCTCGACGAATCGAACCCCGTTTCACTACTTCATTGAGGCAAGCCAGCGCACGCTGATTTAGCATTGACTACTCCAGAGGGCTCAGAAATCAGTGTGCCAGCTTCCAGCGCAAGGTTTCCCCGGCGCGAAGCGGCACGATGATATCGCGGCCAAACGGTATCTCTGCAGGAACCTGCCAGGCATCCTTAATCAGCGTAATCTGATCCGTGTTGCGTGGCAGACCATAGAAGTCAGCCCCGTTAAAGCTGGCAAAGGCTTCCAGTTTATCCAGTACACCCAAGTCCTCAAAAATCTCCGCATACAGCTCAATGGCCGCGTATGCACTGTAACAACCCGCGCAGCCACAGGCACTTTCCTTAGCGCCCTTGGCGTGAGGCGCTGAGTCGGTTCCCAGAAAAAACTTGTGGCTGCCGCTGACTACCGCATCCTGCAGGGCCTGTTGATGCACATTGCGCTTCAGAATCGGCAGGCAGTAGAGATGTGGGCGGATGCCACCTGCCAGCATGTGATTGCGATTATAGGCCAGGTGCTGAACGGTGATAGTCGCACCGACCTGGTCTCCATGCGCCTGGACAAATTCGGCGGCATCACGCGTGGTGATGTGTTCTACCACCAGCTTCATCTGAGGATGACGTGCTGCCAGAGGTGCCAGAATGTCATCCAGAAACTGCTTTTCCCGGTCAAAAATATCCACATGATTGTGAGTCACTTCACCATGTACCAGCAGCGGCATCTTCGCTTCAGTCAGTGCGGCGCAGATGTCATCCAGCTTACCTAGGTCGGTCAATCCATCATCTGAATTGGTTGTGGCACCAGCGGGATAGAGCTTTACCGCTTTGACATGCTCACTGTCACCGGCTGCAGCAATCATGTCAGCACTGGTATTGTCGGTCAGATAGAGGGTCATCAGTGGGTCAAATCGACTACCCGGCGGTACCTGCGCCAGAATACGTTCACGGTAAGCCAACGCCTGTTGCACATTCGTGACCGGCGGTTTCAGATTCGGCATCACGATAGCTCGCCCCATCTGGCGAGCGGTGGCAGGGACAACATGCTGCAGTACCTCACCGTCGCGCAGGTGCAGGTGCCAGTCATCGGGGCGGGTAAGCGTCAAGCGGTCAGTCATGGTGTTGTGCGCTCCGTAAATTGAGTCGCTGCAGTTTATCACAGACACGCGATGATGCTGAGGCTCATCGTCGGCTCAACTGATCAAAAATACCGCCATTACTGAAATGTTTGCTCTGTGCCAAGTGCCAGTTTTCAAACAGATCTTCCAGGCGGAATAGTGTTACGGGTTGGAAGCGCTGCATGTCTTCAGCATTGACCAATTCAGGGTATTGTGGCCGGAAAAAATGTTGCGCGGCCAGCGACTGTCCCGTTTCTGAGTAGAGGTAATTGACATAGGCATTAGCCGCTTCAGTTGATTGGCGACGCTCTGTGTTGCCTGTCATAACAGCTACCGGGGGCTCTGCCAGAATGGAAAGGCTGGGCACTACCAACTCCAGGCCATCCTGATCCAGATGGAGCAGGCTTAACAGGGCTTCATTTTCCCATGCAATGAGTACGTCGCCCATGCCCCGCTCTACGAAGGTGTTGCTTGCACCTCTAGCGCCAGTATCCATCAATAGAACATTGCCATAAAGTTGCTCAACAAATGCACGTGCTGCGGCATCCGCCTGCTCATGTGCAGTAGTGTCGGCGGATTCAAGCTTCTCCAGCCCACCCAATGACTGTAGGTAAGCATGGCCCCAGGCTGCCAGATAATTCCAGCGTGCACCTCCTGAGGTTTTAGGATTCGGCGTGATAATGCTGACATCGTCACGAATCAGATCATCCCAGTCCTGAATCCCTTTTGGATTGCCTGCACGTACCAGAAATACAATAGTGGAGGTGTAGGGAGATGAGGCATGGGGTAGTTGGTCTTGCCAGTCTGATGGTAGACGTCCGGTGCGCTCAGCGACCATATCAATATCATAGGCCAATGCCAGCGACAGGATGTCGGCATTGAGACCCTGCATGACTGAAAGTGCCTGACGCCCTGAGCCACCGTGAGACATACGTACCCTGACGTTATCACCGGTTTCAGCCTGCCAGTGGTCGGCAAAGCGTGCGTTATACGCTTGATAAAACTCGCGGGTTGGATCATAGGAAACATTCAGCAGATCGATATCGGCTGCCTGCAAACTGCCCGTTATGCATAGAAGTAGGCTAAGGCCCAGTTTTCGAAAGGTGCTAAGGTGAGTTATATCCTTCATTATGCTGTGCTCCGTCAGTCTCATGAGGACTTAGAATAGAATGTTTTTAATAATACAAAAAGGAATTAATAATTATTTTTTTATGCGATCTGGTTATTTGCCGAGTGGCTGATAACGATTGTGTTGGATACGTTCGTATCCGCTAGCCAGGACGATAGACGGGCATGAATCATGAGTGGCTGACAGATCTGTTAATGAGCTTGGATTCTTTAATTTCATAGGATTTTAATTGAGAATTTAAATTAATGTTAGCTTAAGAATAGGTGCCTATGCTTGTTTATAATTTGTTTATTAGGTGATTGTATGAAATCTAATGAAAAGGGGCTTCGGCGCTTGTTTTTTGCCAGCAAGTACTCGTTAAAGGGGCTTTGTATTAGTTTTAAAACTGAATCAGCTTTCAGGCAAGAGTTATTTTTATTAGTTATATTGCTTCCATTAGTTTTTTATTTTGAAATAAGTTCTGTTGAGCGGGCACTACTTATTCTTGTGTTGCTCATATTGCTAATCGTTGAATTACTTAATACTGCTGTAGAAGTCGTCGTAGATCGTATAGGGGCAGACTATCATGAGCTGAGTGGCAGAGCTAAGGATATAGCATCAGCAGCGGTGTTTGTTAGTTTGATTAACGCGCTGCTGGTGTGGATGGTAATCTTATGGTGATTAAGCGATTTTTCATGGATAAAGTAGTTCTGGTCATATTGCTCTGTTATACCATTATATGGTTTTCTCTAGACCTAGGGGGTGGTGATGTTTATATAGCATCTAAACTATATAATTATCAAGGAGGTGAGTGGTTTTTTCGTGAGCATTGGTTGATGGAAGATGTGTTTCATAAGGGTGCAAGAAAACTGAATACCTTTTTTGTATTATGTTTGTTGTTGATGACATGTTATTTTTGCATTAAGTCCAGATCTCATGGGGCAGTAGCTAAAGCCTGCGTAGCTTTGAGTCTTTCTATTATATTTTCTTTACTCAGTGTTTCGTATTTTAAATCAATTACTAATATTGCCTGTCCTTGGAGTTTAAGCCTGTTTGGTGGCGCTGAGCCTTATTATCATCTACTGGAGTCACGTCCTTCTTATCTTCCCTATCATCGCTGCTTTCCAGCAGGTCATGCAAGTAGTGGCTATGCATGGGTTGCGCTTTACTATTTTTTTGCATGCTTAGTACCTAAATGGCGCTTTGCGGGATTGAGCGTTGGAGTTCTCTTGGGTGTTATGCTCGGGTTTGTGCAGCAACTTAGAGGGGCGCACTTTTTATCTCATGATATAACAACGTTGGTTTTATGTCTGTTGATTGCAAAATTTTTCTTTATGTTGTTTTATAAAGAGTTTGATAAGCCAATATTAAGGTGAAAAAATAATGCGGATTTTGCTGGTAGAGGATGATGTTTCCCTGGCTAATGGCATGGTTTTTCGGCTTAAAAAAATGGGATACCAGCCGGAACATTGCATTAACGGAAGCCAGGCAACATCAGCCTTGAAAACCAGCCATTTTGATTTGATGATACTGGATTTAGGGTTGCCAGATGGTTTTGCAACCGGTCTTATCAGGTCTATACGTAAAAAAGGCTGGCTGGTTCCAATCCTGGTATTGACAGCTCAAGATGAACTGGCTACAAAACTGGATGCTCTCAACAGTGGCGCCGATGACTTTCTGGTTAAGCCAGTCGATATTCTGGAGCTGGAAGCACGTATCAGGGTTTTGAGCAGGCGCAGCACTAATCGACGTGATGACCTGCTGCAAGTCGCTGATCTAGAAATTGACCTCAGCAAGATGTGCTGCCATTTCCAGTCCAGGGCAGTTGACCTGACGAGACGAGAGTTTATGTTGCTCAAAGCCTTCATGTTAAACCCCGACCGTATTCTTTCGCGTCAGCAGCTTGATGAGCTTTGCCATGGCTGGGGCGGTGAAACTGAGAGTAATGCGATCGAAGTTCACATTCACAGCCTCCGAAAAAAACTAACGCCAACGATTATCAAAACGGTTCGTGGTGTGGGTTATAAGCTGAACAGTCACTATGCAGACGAATAGTATTCGATTTTGGCTGCTAGTCGCGCTCAATAGCATCCTGTTGATTAGTCTAAGTTTTACTGCGTACATCTCTTATCAGGATGCACTGCATGAAATGGATGAAATGTATGATGCGCAGTTAGCCCGAAATGCGCGCTTGATCGGTGCTCTGTTGGAAAGCACAGCGCCTTCCGAACATTCGGACAACCCTTTGATTGTTGGAGTTCCTGAACTGCCTGATTACGGTGAATCATTAACGGCTGCTCAAGAGCGAGTGTACTCAGGCCATAAATATGAGCAGAAGCTGGCATTCCAGGTATGGCGAAACGGTACTTTACTGATGCAGTCGGAAAACAGTGTAGATTTTCCTGAGCTGGTAAACATGGATGGGTTTCATGACATCGCCCATCAGAATATTCACTGGGTAGCTTTTGTTATGCAACTAAGTGATGGGAAGACCTGGGTGATGACCGCTCAGCGTGAAGATATTCGCGAAGAGATGAGTACGCACTTGGCATTAGCTCAAATCAGACCAATCCTGGTAGTGATGATTCCCTTGAGCGTGTTTATCTACTTAATAATCGGTTGGACACTTCGTCCCCTGCGTCTGCTGGAGCAAACGATTTCAACTAAATCGCCGGAACAGCTTTCGGAAATAACCCTGCCACTGCCTACAGAATTACAGCCGATCAAACTTGCAATTAATCAACTGATTAACCGTGTATCGCATTATGTGATGCAGGAGAAACGCTTTGTGTCTGATGCGGCACATGAGCTAAGGACGCCTCTTAGTGTATTACAGTTGCATGCAGAAAATTTGCAGGAGGCGACGAAACCGGAAGAAACCGCTATCGCTGTAGACTCAATACTGGACGGTAGCAGGAAAATGACGCATTTAGTCAATCAGTTACTGCAGCTAAATCGGATTGAGTCTATTGCTGATATACCTTACTCAACTATTAATTTGACTGAGTTAATTCAAAACAGCTTGTCATTACTGCCCTTTGTTATGTTGGATAGAGTTAAATGGAAATTAGATGTTTCGGAACGTATTTATATTAAAGGCAATACCTTTTTATTAGGGGTAGCGTTAAGGAATTTGCTTGAGAATGCAGCTAAGTATGCAGTACCTGAAAGTGAAGTTACTGTTAAGGCTAAATTTATACCCAGCGGTACGTTGCAAATTTCAATTTCCAATAAGGTTCAATCTTTACCTGACACTGACAGAATGGGAGAGCGTTTTTTTCGTCATCAGGCGCATCAGCATATCGAAGGGTGTGGGCTGGGTTTGTCTATTGTTGAACATGTCACTAAATTGCATGGTGGTAGTGTTTCTTATCAGCTGGATAACGCACTACTTACAGTCTGCGTTTCTTTGCCTCAATAAAACTGGATTCTGGTTCAGGTAGCTTAAGGCTCACTTAAGGTCATTAAATCATACTTAACTCCTTTGATTGGTAATATGATGGGGTTTGGCGATGATGTTTCTCGATTATAAGTATTATTACTTTAAGCTAAAAACACTCGCTTCTACTCAGTTGGCTCCTTGGCAGTTGACTGTGACATGTGCCTTGGTGATTACGGTTTTTTATAATAAGCCAGTGATGTCCAGTGTTGCTTCTCTGGATAGTACAGGTCTTTTTTTTGCGATTATTATATTGCTTTTTCTTATAAATTTATTTATTTGTCAATTACTTAGTATCAAGTATATTCAAAAAGCCTGGCTTGTTATTTTGCTCTTGGTTGCTGCAGCAGGACAATATTTTATGCTTCAGTATGGAGTTGTTTTTGATAAAACCATGCTTGTTAATGTAATCGAAACGGATATTCGAGAAGCTTCGGGTTTACTCCATACAGGAATGGTTAAGTATTTTTTGTTTTACTTTATTTTTCCAGCGATGACTGTAATTTTTCTAAATATAAAGCCTCAGGGTTTTAGGTTGTTTTTGAGGGGGTATGTTTTAACGCTGGCCGCTAGTCTTGTTATGCTATCTCTGCTTTTATTTAGCCAGTACCAAAGCTATGCAGGTGTATTTCGTGAGCATCGCTACTTGAAGCATCAGGCGCTGCCACTGAGTGTTATTTCTGCTACGACCAGCATCGTAAAAACAGAGTCATCCGTAGCTGAGCCATTCCAGGTTTATGCACCAGATGCACAATTAATCCTAAATGGTTCAGATAAACCGAAACTGGTCGTTATGGTGCTTGGTGAGACCGTACGTGCTGATCATTTGGGTATTAATGGTTATTCGCGTAATACAACGCCCAAGCTTGGTTCCAGAGATCTAATTAATTTTGGTGCAATTGAGGCCTGCGGCACAACCACCGCAGTATCTGTACCCTGTTTGTTCAGTTATCTGCAGCGATCAGAGTTTGATGCTGCTAGAGCTAAAAACTCTGATAACCTGCTTGATGTGTTGCAGCGTGCGGGTGTTAAAGTTATCTGGCGAAATAATAACTCAGGTTGTAAGGGGATGTGTAACAGGGTTGAGCAAGATGTTTCTTACGGTGAAAGTAGTCTGTTTAATTGCAAGGCCGGGCAGTGTCCCGATATTGCTCTGCTACATGAGTTACCCCAGACTATTGCTATGCGAGCTGCACCACAACAGAGTGTTCTGGTCGTATTGCACCAGCTAGGCAACCATGGACCTGAATACTATAAACGTAGCCTGCCCGAGCAGAAAATTTTTCTGCCTGAATGCCAGACTAACTTATTGGGTGAGTGTGAACAGGAGCATATTATCAATGCTTATGACAATGCGATTGCGGCGACGGACAGTCTGTTAGACGATGCAATAGAAATGTTGATGGACCTGGATGATCAATATGATACAGCCTTACTGTACGTTTCTGATCATGGTGAATCATTGGGTGAGAAGGGTATTTACTTGCATGGCCTGCCGTATTGGATGGCTCCCGAATCACAAACCAGAGTACCCATGTTGCTCTGGTTGTCTGATGGCTTCAAGCGGCGGGCAGAGTTTGACGTTGACTGTTTAAGCCGTTCTGAACATGTCAGTCATGACAATATCTTTGACTCCATGCTCTCATTATTTTCTGTTCATACTGAGGCTAAGGAAGCATCGCTTGATCTGATAGGGCTATGTAGTTAACGAAAGCGTAGAGATCATTTAAGAGACACCGGCTTTCTGGTTTATTCAGTGAGTCAGTGTGGTTTTTAGAGGTTATGCAACCACTCCAAAAACGCTACCCACTCCTGCAGTTATTGCCATGGCAAGACTTCCCCAAAATGCAACCCTGATAGCGCCGATCATCATCGGTGCACCGCCTGCGCGTGCTGCAAGGGCACCAAGAAGAGCGAGTAATATCAAAGAAAATATTGCAACAAGAATAATCAGCAGATGGAGAGGTACCACCCATGCCACCACTAATGGCAGTGCCGCCCCAATAGTAAAAGTACCTGCCGAAGATAACGCCGCCTGAATTGGCCGTGCATTCCCCGTCTCCGAGATGCCTATCTCATCTCTGGCATGTGCTCCAAGGGCATCGTGTTCCATAAGCTGCTCAGCAACCTGGCGTGCCAACAAAGGTTCCACGCCTCTTCCCTCATAAATTTCGGTAAGCTCCTTTTTTTCGAATTCAATATCTTCTTCCAATGATTTTTTTTCAATTGCAAGGTCAGCACTTTCAGTATCAGCTTGAGAGCTTACAGATACATACTCTCCAGCCGCCATAGACATCGCACCTGCGACTAATCCAGCAACACCAGCCAGGATAATACTGTTATGGGTAGTGCTGGCTGCGGCAACACCAATAATAAGACTGGCAGTAGAAACAATGCCATCGTTTGCGCCAAGCACAGCGGCGCGCAACCAGCCAACACGATGTGACCTATGTATTTCTATATGGCTCATATAAATTCCTTTAGTTACGTCTCCACTATAGCTTCAAAAATCATAGATCAATGAATGCACATAGCCATTCCCGTTGACAGGTTTACCCGCCCCTTCAGTAGTCAGTGGGGCAATAATATCAGCCGGATTTTCATTCATATCTTCCACTGCGCTGTCCACGCGTATCTGGTACCCACTATCGATCAGCGAGTCATCCAGGTTTACCGTTATCTGCAACGCCTGATTACGCGAAATGCTGGCGCCCGTCAGCCCATCATATTCAGCTCGTCTCCTGTTACTGCCGCGAGCCCAGTCAGTCAGGTGTTTATAATGCTTGCTTTTTTTTCCAGCAATCCAGAGTGTCCGCTGATACATTCCTTCCGGGTCGGTAAGATAGATTGCCAGGTAAGCGCCATCGCCACGGTAATTATTCAATTGCGTGGTGATGGTTACCTCCCTGGCCTGTGCGAGAGCAGGTAGGACTATTACCCCTGCAAGTCCCGCAATAAATAACAGTTTTTTCATGGTGCACCTTGGGTATGTTGGGTCGGTATGTTGAGTCGTTTAAATCCGTTACGCGTCCTTACCTGAACTCAAAACGTTCCTGATGAAAACGTAATGAAATAGACATATCTTCCAGACCTTTACGCAACGCTGTGGCCAGACCTTGAGGGCCACAGAACCAGACATCGACCTGGATGTGATGGATCTGTAACTGATCTGCCGTCAGCCGCTGCCCCTGTTGGCTTTGGTGAATCTGCAAGGTTATATCTGGCAACTGCTCAACCAGGGTTTGCAAGCGCGCCGCATTGGGATCATCGGTTGCGAGTTGGGTAGCGTAATGTAAGGTCACGGCTGGATAGCTCTTGTCTGTATTGACCAGACGGCTTTCCAGTGCAGCTAGAAACGGGGTGACACCAATGCCACCAGCCACCCAGATCTGCTGCGCTTTGGCTCTACCTTTCTCTGGATTAAAACAGCCATAAGGGCCCTCAACACTAACCTTGCTACCACTGTGTAATCGATGCGGCAGGGTGCGGGTATAATCACCTAATGCCTTAATTTGAAAGCTGAGCAGACCATCCTTCTGATCAGTTGAAGCCAGGGTGAAAGGATGTGCACCTTCAGTCCTGTCGAAAGTTACCAGTGCAAATTGCCCCGCTTTGTGTCCTGGCCAGTTCTTTCCCATCTCACAGACTACTTCAGTGGTTGTGTGGGATGCTTGCTGAACGGTGCGAACCAGACCCTGCCAGCGGCGATTCTTGCCTATCTGTCCTGTCAGTGATTGAAATGAAGCCACTACGCCTCCGACTATGAAGACAGCCATCAGCCAACCCGTAGGCTGTTGCCACCATTGCAGTGGCGCCAGCAACACGGCATGGGAGGCCAGTGCCAGGTAAATGAGTGGCATGATCCGGTGCAGATAGCGCCAAAAGCGGTAGGGGACCCAACGGATCAGGGTCAGGACAACCAGCGCCAGCAACAGATAAAGCCCCGGCTCACCCAGATCCTCGGCCAAATCTTGTAGACTGTCCAGTAGGCCAGAAAAATGGGCTTCCCTAAGGCTACGCTCCTTTCCAAACAGACCCTGGATGGGATCATCTGCCATTTCAATTAGCCAGTGCCCCATAGCAAAAATGGCACCGAGAATACCGGTCCATTTGTGTAGATGATACATTTTATCCAGGCCACCCAATGGGAACTCCAACCATTTAGGGCGCATTGCCAGTAGCATAGTGAGGGACATAAAATTGATGGCAAGAAAGCCGCTGAGTGTGAGTAAATGCTCATAGCTGAGCCCCCACTGCCAGACACTTAACTGTAAAGTCAGTAGTGCCAGCAGGCTCAGGGGTAAACGTAGATTTGACATGAGTACACTCCTTTAGGTTTAGAATCCATTCTGCGCTGCCATCCTGACAGCAACCTTAAAGAGTGAATTGTCGTGCTTAAAAATCAGGTATTCGCTTTAACGAGTGATTGCACTTCTATCCAGGTAATCTTCGGCTGAGCCCTGATTATTGAATTTTATCTCCAGCTCACGTATTTCCAGTGATGCGGGTGAATATACTGCCTCGAAGCGGTTCCCAAGCGTGTCAACGCCCTTAACTTCATAGCAGCCATCGTCGATCTTGATGCGATCAACTTGCCAGCCGTTGCTCTCTAAATTCTGTTGCAGGTTTTCTTCTGGTTGCCAGCTATCAACAGGATCATCACAATCATCACTGGCAAACGCCGCTCCAGTTGTAAGTGAAGTAGCGATAAGCAGGGGTAGTAATACTTTTTTCATGGTGGCTCTCCAATTTTTGCGTTGTTTGTTAGTGTTGGGTGACTTTACTTCACTTTCCTGACAGTGACCTGAACAGCTAACCTTACCCAGGGTGTAAAAAATAATAACGATTCAGGCTGTTGTCAGAAAAGCGGGTTAAGATGGTTTTTTTGGGAAGATATTATGCGAATACTCCTGGTGGAAGATACCGCAGGTCTTGGCGAAGCGATCCGTGATCAATTACAGGATGAGGGCTATGCCGTTGACTGGGTGACGCGTATAGAGGCTGCTACAAGCTGTTTACGCAGTACAGGCTATGATCTGTTGCTTTTGGACCTGATGCTACCTGATGGTTCCGGGCTGAATTTTCTGCAGCAATTACGAAAAACCAGCAGCGTTCTGCCAGTGATTATTATGACCGCCAAGGACCAGATTGCTGACCGTATCAACGGGCTCAATGCCGGTGCCGATGACTATTTGGTTAAACCCTTTAATCTGGATGAAATGATGGCGCGTGTGGCAGCAGTAGCTCGGCGCTATAGCGGTAATCCTAATCCGAATATAGTGTTGGGCGATTTGCAGGTGAATTTGGCAGATAAAACTGTTTACCAATCGGGGCGGCCAGTTGAGTTGACCTCGCGTGAATGGGCCATCTTCGAAACTTTTTTGCAGCACCCAGGACAACTCTTAACCCGCTCACGTCTGGAAGATGCCCTGTATGCCTTTGGTGCTGAAATCGAAAGCAATACCATTGAGGTCTATATCAGTCGTTTGCGTAAAAAGTTAGGTAAAGGGTGCATCGAAACCGTGCGTGGCATGGGATACAGGATGCAACGGGGATGAAAGCGATCAGCCTGCAAAAACAACTCATTTTACGTCTGCTGATACTGGTGACCTGCTTATGGCTGCTAGGGTTGCTCCTGGCCGGCGTTCAATTGAACAAAGAGCTGAATAAAACCTTCGATAGTGCCTTGCAGGAGACCGCAGAGCGCATCTTGCCTTTGGCGTTAGTTGAAATCTTTAACCGGGAAGACGCGAAATTGCTACAACAGTTACCTGCACTGAGCGCTCATGAAGAACGCCTGACCTATCAAGTGCGCAATGCAGACGGCGAGGTGTTATTGCAATCGCATACTGCTCGGCAAAAATCCTTCAGTATCCCTCTCCAGAAGGGTTTTGACAGTCAGGATGGTTATCGAGTTTATACTGTATCAGCTGTACAGGACTCCTACTTTATACAAGTGGCTGAACCAATCGCCAAACGTCGTGAGGCGGTACTGAACACATTGCTGATCATGGCCATGCCCTTGTTGTTGTTATTGCCTCTGTGTTTACTGATGGCCGTCTTTCTGGTGCGTCAGGTGATCAGGCCTGTCAGGCAATATGGTACCCAATTAGCCCAGCGAGGCGCCGGCGATCTGTCCCCGGTTACGCATGGCAATTTGCCCCATGAACTGGAGCCGATGAGACAAGCCGTTAATCAGCTCATGTGGCGCCTGCAAAGCGCCCTGGAAGCTGAGCGTCATTTTACCGCCAATGCCGCCCACGAATTGCGCACGCCACTGGCGACAATGATGGCTCAGACTCAGCGCCTGGAAAAAACACTGAACGATGAAGCTTCGCGGTTAAAAGCAGGCCAGTTAGTCACGACGCTTAATCATCTGGTGAACCTGTCAGACAAGCTGTTACAGCTTGCCAAAGCGGACAGCAGCGGGCTGTTGACCGATACACCTCAGGACTTAAGCCAGCTCTTGTCCCTGATTGCCGATGAGTATCAACGGTCAGGGGTGCAAAACCTGCAACTGCAGCTTCCAAAGCAAGCGGTAAAAGCGTGTATTGATGCCGATGCCTTCTCCATTTTGGTCAAAAATCTGATTGAAAATGCCATTAAGCATGGGGAAGCGAATAGTAGGATCACTGTGCAGTTGAGCGTGAAGGGCGAACTACGGGTTGTAAATGCCTGTGAGCCCTTAAATGCAGAACAGTTGAAACGTCTGCATGAACGTTTTTTTCGTGCCAGTATGACTACGCCAGGATCAGGCTTAGGGCTAGCTATAGTGGATGCCTTGGTAAAAGGCATGGGTGGACAAATACAGCTGGTGTCGCCAGCGAGTGATTCTGACAGAGGCTTTGAAGCAGTTGTTCAGCTACCTGTTCAGTCATGAATTAACTGGTGATTGAACTTATTAATCTCGCAGCGCCAGCGCTGTAAACTATCTGAACCAAGATCCGGGATGGTGGTTATGCGCGGCACCTAGCATATAGATGAACACCAGTACGGCAAGAAAAGTCGCTACCAGTCGTATTCCAGGTGTGGAGCCACGCTTGATTGCAATGGTGCCCAACAGAATGTACACGACTAGCCCGACAAGCTTTGCACTCAACCAGCTTGGTAGGGGCCATAGGCTAAGTAATATAGCCATAGTCACACCCAGTGTCAGCAGCAGGGTGTCGAGTAAGTGGGGTGTGAATTTAACCCAAGCCACTTTTAACCTGCTGCTTTCACTAACTGACCAGGTGGCGCGCAAGACAAAAAATGCCAGGCTGGCATAAGCGGCGGTGATATGCAGATGTTTCAGCAGAGAATAGTGTTCAAGCATTGGTCATCAGATGAGTTAGAAATGCCGGGCTTTATTGGGATAGTATGAGGGGGATACTAGGCTTAAGAGTTGGGGGTTGCAAGGCAAGAGTAGCCGTTTATTGGGCCCTTGGCTTGACACCAAGGACCCGTGGGGTCAGCTAAAATTCTCTGGTATCAACGTTGCGCTTCGAAATTCGCAGCCGCGGCATCCAGTACAGCGCGTGCAGATTCGGCATCTTCAAAGCCAAGCCCTTCCATACCGCCATCCGGACCTTTGTAATTTGCGAACCAAAGATCAACAATCTGGCTTACACCGGCGAACTCGGCATCCAGTTGCGCCATGCTTTCAATATGAGCAAAGGGAGAGTCCTGCATCATTACCGCGATGAGTTTGTCATCCTGTTCGCCATCATCCAGCATCTTCAGGACACCAATAACCCGCACATCGACAATTTCACCACGTGGAGCTGCCTGCCCCAATACGATGACATCAAGTGGATCGCCATCACCGCCCAACTCTTTGGGCAGAGCGGTGCCCGGAATCGCACCATAGTTGCCTGGGTAGCCCAAGTAATTCACAACGCGTGGTTTATCATTCTTGTATTCCCAGTAAACAGCTTTAGGATCATCTTTACTGACTTCCCATTTAGCTGACGTACCGGTAGGTATTTCGATAATCGCTCGAACGCTGCCGTCTTCATTAATAGCTCCCATAGCCATCAGGTCTTCACTGCCGACGATGGTGAAAGCATCTTTAGGTGTCATGGCGGTGGTATGGGGTGTCGTTTCTGAGAAGGCCAAGGCGCCAAGTGCATCGGCTTGAGCAGAAACAGATAAGGCTGCAAAACAGGCTGCGCCGGTCAGCATTAGAATTTTTCGCATGATGTAGCTCCTTGAATAGTTGTGCCAATAAACTAGCAAGGAGAAATGACGAACAGATTACAGTGGGTGGTAATTTGGGGGGGCTGATTTAGTGTCTACCAGGGCTATTGCGTAGCGTGAAAAATGTGATTGAGAACCCCCAGTGTCACCTGTGAGTGTCACCAATCGGGTAGGGGATGTTCTCTTGGAAAGAAAATGATTGAGAATCAATCATTTATTGCAATTTGGTGGAGGTGGCGGGTTTCGAACCCGTGCCTTCAATGTCTTGTTATGCCGCTATATATCATAATGCATTGATTTTATAAGATGCTCTTATTTCTAACACCATTGTTAGACCGCTATATAACGTAATGCGTGTGACACATCGGTGACACTATAGCTTTAATCTGGGCAGTATCGACGCACGTTCTCTAGTGACCGCTGATCTTGGTTGTTTCTGTAGTGATCTGTCCAGAATCGGCATTGTGGAGAAGCTAGCTGTCTTAATCTTTCTTGTCTTTGTACTTCCTGTAATCGTACTTGCTCTTGTCGCTGTCGCTCTTGTGTATTTATTTGCTGTTGCTGTACCTGGTGAATGCGTGCTTTCTCTGCTGATCTTTCTACAACTTTGCTCAAACTCCAGGCTGAGAATGTAATGAATCCGAACCATATTGCCCATATTAGGAACATTGCGGCGACTATGCCTATCATGATATCTATCCATAACGGCCGTTGAGCTTTTACTGGTTGATAGTTGGCCGTTCTTCTACTTGGATTGATAATGTCTTCTGGATCTATTTTAAAATCCAGGTTCAGACCGTTCCCCTTTCCCTTTTCATCCATCGCTTTTGCACCTCTTGCGCCGTTTTTATCCCGCGCTCTGTTTCCCTGAGTCTGAGTGTCTAACTTCATCTAGTTCTGGGCTTGTTTGTCCCGCTTGTGGCGCTACTTTGCCACTTACTAACCACAGAGCGTATTGTGGAAAAATTTTAACCACAGCTTCTATTTCTGCATCAGATAACCTTGCTTTACCGTTTCTGATGTTTCCCCAACGATAGCGGTCAATCCCGGTTTCTTTTTCAAACCAGGTGCTCGTTCTTTCGTTATTGAAAAGGCTTATCAGCCTCTCTTTAATCATAGTTATAAACCATATAAGTAGTATTTACTTAGTATAATATATCATCTATTATTACTACTAAGTAAAGATTACTAAGTAATCATTTTTGTAACAACCACTGATTATAGAGGTACAACCATGGAACAACAACTGATCCCGGTCGCAACTCCAATCCCTCCGCTGATGGCATGGAGAGAATTTGCAGACTGGATACGTATGGATCAGTCAATTGTCCGCGGTTGGATTGAAAACGGCTATCTGCCAACTGAGCGAATCGGTAAGCATCGCCTGGTGAATGTTGTGCTGCTGTCAAAACAGTTATCTGAAAAGGAGTCAATCTGATGAATCCTTATACCCCTGAGCAGATGTTGAATGCGTTGATTGAAATTGCATCTGTATCACCAGAGCAGAAAATTTGTATTGAGTTTCCATATTCAGTTGATCCCAATCATCATCAAAGCCTGACTATTACTACATCTGGGCGCATCGTTTATTTCCAAGAAAATCGTACTTATGAAGATTGCTTCGGTAATTACCGTCTTAAAGAAACTCCCTTAACTGCTGATCACGCTTTAGTGTTTATGAAGGGTTATGAGTCTACTGTGTATTTATTCATCACAGATCAAGAGCATACCATTGCTGCACAAGATTCTGTCATGTATCACGGTGAATATGCCCATTTAGAAAAAATGATTAATGATCATTTAGATGCATCTGCTGAAATAATTGCTGAAGTTAAATTCGGTGGTAAATCTCCAGCTTATCTAAGTAATGTTAATCATAGAATTGACGCTATTAAATCAACGCTTCAGATTCACCGCGTTAAGGAGGATCAAGCATGAATGATCTTATTCTTTTTGTGATCGGCTCATGCATTGGTTCTTTTATCGGTGTATCTCTCTCCAATATTGTTTTTAAGAAAAGGGAGGATTCTTGATATGACTAGCATCATCCCCCCTCGTCAGGACCAGATAGAAGATAAGGAGCGCCGTTTCTACATTGTCGCCCCCTCGTCTGTTTACCTGGAACTACAACAGGAAGCCATTCAGCGCGGCACCGACTTATGGACCCTCGGCGGTTCAGTATTAACAGCTTGGCTTGCTGCTGGATGCCCTGATTTCTCAGCTGGTAAATCTGTTTGTCCGCCCCCGTCGCCGTCACCGATCGCGGACGTTAAGGGAGGTGCTGAGTCATGAGCGCAAGGGCAGAAGCAACG
>NZ_JBLXDN010000025.1:0-54554 GCF_048264025.1 Nitrincola sp. | reverse complement strand
CTGATTAATTTGTTAAAGAGCGGCTTGAGCTACCCGATGTGTTGGGCTGTTGTCTCAAGCGAGGTGCGTATTCTACCGATTCGCACCAGAGAGTCAAGCATTTTGTTTCAGAATTTTTAATTGAAAAACTCAAAAACAGACTTGAAACTCATCACTTTACAATCTGATTAATGTTTAAATATCAATCAATTACTACAAAAGTGATGCGCTGTTTCGGTAGCTGACTTAGCGGCTTCCGTCCCAAGCGAGGCGCGAATATTACAGAGGTCTTACAAGGAGGTCAACAGGCTTGTACGACTTTTTTTACAAGCCTGTCTTTAACATCCTTAGATATAGAAAAGATGATGCTTTTTCTTGCCCAGCTTAACCAGAAAGAAGCGCTCATAGCGTGCATTGGTTACTGAAAATAACGTTTCAGCGGCCATATTCTGCTCTGAACCGCACTCCCTATCATTAATCACCACCGCATTACGCTGCAATGCATCCTTAACCTGCTTACCATTGGTCGCCACACCAGCATCAACCAGCAAGCTAGTCAGTGGCAACTCATTCAGCGACTCAGGTAACTGCGTGGCTGGCAGTCCATCCAGTTGCAATTGCTCAAAGTCTGTGCGACTTAAACCCTCAGTATTGCCCGAAAACAATGCCTGGGTAATTCGGCGTGCACCTTCTAATGCCTGCTCACCATGCACCAGACGGGTAACCTCTTCCGCCAGGATACGCTGCGCTTCAGGACGACCTTCAGCCGCCTTATCCGCTGCCTCTATTGCATCAATGCGGGCCACATCCAGGAAGGTAAAGAATTTCAAAAAGCGGTATACATCGGCATCGGGGGTTTGCAGCCAGAACTGGTAGAAAGCATAAGGTGAGGTTTTCTGCGGTGACAACCACACAGCGCCGCCTTCTGTTTTACCAAACTTTGTGCCATCCGATTTGGTAATCAGTGGCAGGGTTAAACCATACACCTGCGCACCGTTCATACGCCGGGTAAGATCGATACCACTGGTAATATTGCCCCACTGATCTGAACCGCCTATCTGCAAAGTACAACCGTAGGTTTTATTCAACACCTGGTAGTCGTAAGACTGTAAAATCTGGTAGGTAAACTCGGTAAAGGAGATACCCGAATCTTCGCGTTCAATCCGCTGACGCACGGATTCTTTGGCAATCATCTTGTTAACGGTGAAATGCTTGCCGATATCCCGGAGAAAGCTCAGCACATCAACCGATGCCGTCCAATCATAGTTATTGGCCAGCACCGCACCATCCTCACCGTCAAAGGTGATGAACTGACTGATCTGCGCCTTGAGCTTTTCACTCCACTGCTGCACGATATCAGACGAGTTTAATTGCCGTTCTTGCGCCTTGAAGCTGGGATCGCCGATCATACCGGTGGCACCACCCACCAGCGCAATAGGACGGTGACCAGACTCCTGAAATCGCTTCAGCATCAATAACGGCACCAAATGCCCAAGATGAAGACTGTCAGCGGTCGGATCAAAGCCGCAATAAAGCGTCACAGCCTTTTCATTGAGGTGTTCAGCCAGGGCGGCCTCATCCGTCAATTGTGCAATAAGGCCACGGGCTTTCAAATCTTCTATCAAGGGTTGTGTTTTCATTGTCCACTCAGTCCAAAATATAATTTAGAGCCGGGTATTCTAACGCCTGGCAGACAACAATGACAAACCCCAGCTGCATCAACTCCCCGCTTTCTGCTAAGCTCTGATCCAAAGCTCTACCTGCCACGCAAATCAAGGTTAAAAGAGCCGTCGAGAAATCAATAGTTCAGACAGGAATAGCCAACGTGACAGAACCTCAGCTTTATATTGGCCTGATGTCCGGCACCAGCCTGGATAGCATAGATGCAGCACTGGTGTCATTTGAATGTGACGGCCCGTTACTGCTAGCCACCCACTCTTTGGCGCTTCCTGCTGAGCTCAAGGCACAAATACTGGCGTTAAACTCACCTGGCGCCAATGAAATTGAACAACTGGCCGAGCTTGACCCACTGTTAGGGCGCCACTTTGCTGAAACCGTTAATCAGCTATTGAGCAAATCAGGTACAACTAAACAACAGATCACCGCCATAGGCAGCCACGGCCAAACCCTCAGGCATCGCCCTGAAAAAGGCTATAGCCTGCAAATTGGTGATCCTAACGTAATAGCTGAGCGAACCGGAATTACTACTGTCGCCGACTTTAGACGTCGGGATCTCGCGGCAGGTGGCCAAGGTGCGCCGCTAGTACCTGCATTCCACCGTCACTGTTTTCACAGCAAACAGCATGATCGTGTCATAGTTAACATCGGTGGCATGGCTAATCTGACGCTACTACCTGCAGATCCTCATGCCGAGGTAATCGGTTACGACACAGGTCCGGGCAATGTGTTAATCGACGGCTGGGCATTAGAGCACACTGGTCAACCCTATGACCAGGATGGCCAATGGGCCGCCTCCGGTAGACTACTGCCAACCTTGCTGGATTTTTACCTGGAAGAGCCATTTTTTTCTGCCGCCTACCCTAAAAGCACCGGGCGGGAGCTATTCAATGCCGACTGGATTAACAAGCAAGTTTCGCAGCTTAACTGTCCGGCACGCCCCGAGGATGTTCAGCACACCCTGACAGAACTCACAGCCATCACCTTGGCCAATGCCATTAAGCAGCATAGACTTAGCTCAGCTGAAATTTTCCTCTGCGGCGGTGGTAGTCATAACCAGTTTTTACGCCAGCGCTTGTCTGCACACCTGCAAGCCGACGTTCAAACCACACAAGACTTGGGACTTGATCCAGACTGGGTTGAGGCCTGCGCATTTGCCTGGTTAGCTTACAGAACACTACAAAAACTGAGTGGCAACCTGGTGGCTGTTACCGGCGCAGCAGGAGAGCGCATTTTAGGGGGGATCTATACGGCCTAAAATCAGCCGTATTAGATGGAGAAGGAGGAACCGCAGCCACAGGTAGTCGCAGCATTCGGGTTGGCTACACTGAACTGAGCACCGTGCAAACCCTCTTTATAATCGACCTGAGCGCCAATCAGATACTGAAAACTCATGGGGTCCACTAGCAGTGTGACCCCATCCGTCGTAATCGCGGTATCATCTTCAGCCTGGTCTTCGTCAAAGGTAAAGCCATAGGAGAACCCCGCGCAACCACCGCCGGTGATATATACCCGCAATTTAAGGTTGTCGTTTTCTTCTTCATCCATCAGCGTTCTGACTTTCGCCGCCGCCGAGGGTGTAAATTGAACACCGGGATCCTGCATACTTTCTGACATTACTCATCACCTCTGAAACTGGCAGGCATTCTGCCTTAACCAAGCAAAACAGTCAACTATTGCACGATTGACAATCAAGGCATCAAGGCAATTTGCTGCAAGCCCTCAGTTTCAGGTCGTTCAAACATGATATTCATTATCTGGATCGCTTGGCCAGCCGCCCCTTTTACCAGGTTATCAATCACCGCCAACACCACAACCGTATCATCATCCTGCGGACGATGTACGCTGATACGGCAGAAGTTGGACCCCTTAACACTACGGGTTTCCGGGCAGCTACCTGCAGGCATCACATCGACAAACGGCTCATTGGCATAACGCTCTTCAAACAGCTGCTGCAAACCGGGATCAACCGGGTCACGCAATACCGAATAAAGCGTTGTGTGAATACCACGAATCATCGGCATCAAATGCGGCACAAAGGTCAAACCAACGGGGCGACCGGCAAGTTGCGCCAGGCCTTGACGAATCTCTGGCAAGTGACGATGACCCGACACACCATAGGCTTTAACACTTTCGCTGGTTTCGCACAGCAGCGTACCGATGCTTGCACCTCGACCTGCACCACTGACGCCCGATTTACAGTCAGCAATCAGGCGGCGGTGATCAACCAGTTTCTTTTCCAACAGCGGCAAATAGCCCAATTGTGTTGCAGTTGGATAACAGCCTGCACAACCGATCAACTGGGCATCGCGAATCTGATCGCGGTTCATCTCTGGCAAGCCGTAAACAGCTTTAGCAACCAGATCCGGGCAAGTATGCTTGTGGTTGTACCAGGTTTCCCAAAGCGCTATATCCTTGATGCGGAAGTCAGCCCCTAGATCAATAACCTTAACGCCACGTGCAATTAATTCGGGAGACATGTTCATAGCAACACCATGCGGCGTAGCAAAGAACACCACATCACACTGCGCCAGCCTCTCAATATCAGGAACGCTATAGGCCAAATCCAGATGGCCACGCAAGCTGGGAAACATGTCCGCGACAGGAATGCCGTCTTCAGAGCGCGATGTAATCACATCCACACTCACTCCAGAATGCGCTGACAATATTCTCAGCAGCTCGACCCCTGTATACCCTGTACCGCCAACTATACCTGCCTTAATCACCCTAACCTCCAAACTGATAGCACTCTGCACAACCTACTGAACCATTACCCACAACAATAGGTTTACTGTATTAAGAGCTATGATACTAACCCTGAGCCGCAATAACTATCACTGGCTCGACTGAATTTCAAATCTATTCCGGACCCGGATCATTAAAGAACGCAGCTATTTAGCTTATACTAGGTCGCTTAGACACTATTTATCAGTTGTTTTGCTTAAACCGCATAAAGGATACCGATACATGTCCAGATCAGAATCACTTTTTCAGGCAGCCCAGGTACACATTCCCGGCGGCGTTAATTCTCCTGTCCGTGCTTTTAAAGGTGTCGGTGGCACCCCATTGTTTTTCAAAAGCGGTAAAGGGGCTTATATTTTCGACGAAGATGATCGCCGCTACATCGACTATATTGGCTCCTGGGGCCCAATGATTCTTGGGCACGCATTTCCGCCAGTGATCGAGGCGGTCAGAAAAACTCTGGATAACGGCCTGGGGTTTGGTGCGCCAACCGCCATTGAAACCACCATGGCTGATAAGGTCTGTGAACTGGTACCCTCTATGGATATGGTCCGCATGGTCAGCTCAGGTACCGAAGCCACCATGAGTGCCATCCGCTTGGCACGTGGCTATACCGGACGAGACAAGATCGTCAAATTTGAAGGCTGCTATCACGGCCACTCGGATTCACTGCTAGTCAAAGCGGGTTCTGGCGCTCTGACACTGGGCGAACCTAACTCACCCGGTGTACCGGAAGCCCTCGCGGCCCATACGATCACCCTGACATTCAATGATATCAGCAGTGTTCAGGCAGCCTTTGCAGAAATAGGCGATCAGATTGCCTGCATTATTGTAGAGCCGGTAGCTGGCAACATGAACTGCATACCACCCGCTCCCGGTTTTTTGGAAGGCCTGCGTGACGTCTGTGATCAATACGGTAGCGTGCTGATTTTTGATGAAGTCATGACCGGTTTCCGTGTTGCCCTGGGAGGTGCTCAGGCTCATTACGGGGTAACGCCAGACCTGACCACACTGGGCAAAGTCATCGGTGGCGGCTTACCTGTGGGCGCCTTCGGTGGCAAGAAAGCCATCATGTCGCACATTGCGCCGCTGGGTCCTGTGTATCAGGCGGGCACCCTGTCAGGCAACCCTTTGGCCATGGCGGCAGGCCTGGCAATGCTCAACGCTCTGTGCGAACCGGGCATTCATGAACAGCTGTCAGCCAAATCAGAATATTTGACCGAGGGTATACAGGCCATGGCAGACAAGCACGGCATCCCTTTCACCACCACCTGTGTCGGCGGCATGTTTGGCCTGTTCTTTACGGATAGAGAGACCATCACCAGCTTTGCCGATGCTACCAGTTGTGATACAGGTCGCTTTGGCCGCTTTTTCCATGGCATGCTGGAACAGGGAATCTACCTCGCCCCATCGGCCTTTGAAGCGGGCTTTATTTCCAACGCGCACACTGAAGCAGACCTGGATGCCACTATTGCCGCCGCGGATAAAGTATTCGCCCACCTGAGCTGAGAATTAATTAATGCAGGATCTGCTATCTAGCGCAGTGTTATTGGTGAGCAGCCTGACCAGCGCGGTCTGGCTGCTACATAGGCACAAACAGGACAAACCCGAAAGCCACTACAAGGTTAGAGTCTTTGCATTGAGCTGCTTTTTTATCAGCGCGTATGCACTAACGCGGTTGATATGGAGTAACCCAGGCAGCCACACCAGTACACTGCTGCAAATGACAGAAAACTTGTCATTTTTTATTGCCTTACCATTTATTGCCACAATTTTTCTCGCTACGGGAAAAAACTGGCACTGGTCAATGGCGGGCTGGGGACGCTGGTTACTGGGCCTGATCGCTTTTTTTGAGCTGACCCGGCGAACCGATTATGGTGTGATTTACAGCCAGGTTTTGGTGATACTGCTACTGCTCGCCCTGGTGATTGGTGCCCTGCTGCTGAAAACCAGCCAGGCACGACTGTTATCGCTAGGAGGCACTGTGCTAACGGGCATTGCGCTGCTGTTCTTTAGCCCCTACCCCTTACTGGCAGCCAGCGGCAACACGCCCTGGCTGATGCTGACTCTGGCTGCCAGCTTGCCAGCATTAACTCTGGGGCTACACAGCCAGTTTGAGCATCACTCGACACCGCAGAAGCACGACAATCAGTGACGAGCCGCCTGTTGACGAGCATCATCGGCACCCGCCAGATCCCCGGCTTCGGTCCGGATCTGGCTAATTAATGCCCACAAACGCCTCAACATCCCACTCTGGCCGCTTGCAACATCAACCCCCCTCAAAGCGACCTGTTCTGCATCCATGAACTGCCCCAACTGACGCTTTACATCAGCCAATTGATAATAGACCTCTGGCTCTCTTGGTGAGATACGCTGAGCGCGCTCCAACCTCGCTTGAGCCGCACGCAAATCCCCCCCCGCACTTTCTTGCTTGGCGGTATCCAGTAGCGCTAACACAGCTGTATTGGTATTTTGAGAAGATGGCTGCTGCTCGGTAGGCTCAGATACCGGCTGGCGCGCTGGCTGCCAGACCTCATCAGCAGGCGGCAGGATCTCACGCTGCGCACGTATAACCGGTTCAGTTTCAATTGGCCTGACCGTAACCCCTGGATCTAAAGGCGTAACCACCACACCCGATGAACCCGATTGTGTTGACTCTACGACCTGACCAGAGCGATCTTCAACCGGAATATTGCTGAAAGGATTGGATGTCGCACAACCTGTTAACAACAAACCACCAGCAACCGCCAAACCAATTTTTTCCCAATTCATTTAATAATCCTCATCGAAACAAGTTTCTGAACCAGCCACCAGAATCCTGCTCTTCTGGTTCACCCGGATCAGACCGAGGCTGAAACTGACCACAATCTACGCTGATGGTTGGCACTGTACCAGTTATAAACGGCAACTGACGCGAGCCTTCACACATAGGATCGGATAACAATCCGGTTCTTTCATCAATCCAGGCTGATTCAATACCAGCCGGACGTCGTGAAATCAACGGTTCAGGATGATCCTGATGCATAAACTCCGTCCAGACAGGTAAGGCTCCACCGGTTGAAGTAAAGGGCAACTGCTGATTATCATCACGACCCACCCAAACAACAGCCAGACGATTACCGGTAAACCCGGCAAACCAGCTATCACGCTGATCATTACTGGTGCCTGTTTTACCGGCGAAGTTCAGCTCGCCAGACAGACGCTGGTAAGCGCCGCGTGCTGTTCCTGTACGACCCACTTCCTGCATGGCATGACGAATCAGATAGATAGGCTCTGCCCCTACCTGCTGACGCAGCTGGAAAGGGTAGCGTGAAAGCTCTTCACCCTCAGCCGTTGTGACCATACGGATAGAGCGTAGCGGCATTCTGAAGCCATCCGCTGCCAGTGTTTGATAGACCTCCGTTATCTCCATCGGAGTCATCTCCTGCGCACCTAGCAACAGTGATGGCAATGCCTGAATATTACGCTCTACCCCGAGACGCTTGAGCATGTCGATTATTTTAGGTAGCCCAATATCCAGTCCCAGGTGTACAGATGACTGATTCAATGAACGTGCCAACGCTGTAACCAAGATGACATCACCATGGCTTTGCCGATCAAAATTCTGGGGTGACCAGATATCCCCATTTGGCATACGCAGATCTACGGGCTCATCTTTCAACAAACTAGCCAGTGTATAGCCCTGCTCGATAGCCGCCAGATAAATCGCCGGTTTAATCAACGAGCCCACAGGACGACGCGCATCCAGCCCTCGGTTGAAGCCTTCAAAACGGGTATCCTTACCACCGACTAAGGCTAAAACTTCACCCGTACGAGGATCGGTAACCACCATAGCGCCTTCCAGATTACCGGCTCGCTCTCCATGGCGCTGCTCAAGATCAGCTAGCACTTTAGATACGGCTGAATCCGCTCTTGATTGCGCCAAAGGATCCAATGAAGTGAAAATCAACAGGCCTTCAGTGCTCAGGTCTTCATCACGGTATTCGGTTTGCAACTGGCGCTTAACCAGATCGAGGTAAGCCGGGTAACTACCAGTATGCAGCCGTCGGCTTTCGCGTACACCCAACGGCTCGGCCAACGCCTGATCCCGTTCTTCCGCTGAGATATGGCTATGATCAGCGAGCATATTAATTACCAGGTCCCGCCGCGCTTTGGCGCGCTCCGGATTGCGGCGTGGATCATAAAACGAGGGACCTTTTACCAATGCGACCATCAAGGCCACCTGGTGTATCTCCAGCTCAGCCGCCGGGCGACCAAAATAGAATTGACTTGCCAGCCCAAAACCATGCACAGCTCTGACGCCAGACTGACCTAGATAAACTTCATTTAGATAGGCTTCCAGAATTTCATCCTTGTCGTATCTGAAATCCATAGCAATCGCCATGGGCAACTCCAGAAGTTTGCGCGACAGGGTTCTATCAGATGACAGGTAAAAGTTTTTAATTAACTGCTGTGTCAGTGTACTCCCCCCTTGAATGAGGCGACCCGCACGTGCATTCACAACCATCGCCCGCAACATCCCCTTGGGGGATATGCCAAAATGTTGATAGTATTCACGATCCTCGACAACTATCAGGGCCTCTTTCAGGTAAGGGGGCGCTTCTTCCAGCCGGATCAGGTCACGGTCTTCATTTGAGCGCGGGTAAATGCCGCCCACCTGCACAGGCTCCAGTCTAACCAGAGCAACCTCTTGGCCCACACGTTCATCCACAACCCGCTGCAGGCGTGAACCAGAAAATTCCAGAAGCAACTGTCTGGAAGGTTCAATCTCATCGGGAAAGGCGAATCCTCGGGTAAAAATCCGTACCTTAGAGGATGCAAACTCAGCGGTGCCTGCACGACTCGCCGAAGCAACAAAACGGTAGCCCAGCAAACGCAACTCTTCACGCAAAGAATCCATCGGCAGCGTTTGACCGGCATACAACTCCAGCGGGCGGGAATACACTTTTGCCGGCAGCTCCCAGCGTTTTCCTTCAAACTTTTCGCGGACCTGTCCATCAACATAAATCAACAGAACCACGCAGAAAACACTGAATAACACCCCCAACTTGATCAATAAACCAAGCAGGTAAGTTTTGAATGACCGTCGTTTTTGCGGCTTTCGACGGCGTGATTGACTTTTTTGGACTCTCTTTTTTGGCATCGGGCAAGTATAATCTCTGGTAACTTAGTGCAACAGCAGAAAAGTAATGTTTTATAAACTGATCAGCACTCTACAAAATTCAGCACACTTTCCACATGTGTGCACAAGGATCGAGGTGATTGAAACCCACATCTCATGGATTCTATTGACCGGTGAGTTTGCGTATAAATTCAAAAAACCGGTCAATTTTGGCTTTCTCGACTTCACCACGCTGGAACAACGCCGCACCTATTGTGAAGAGGAGCTGCGATTGAATCAGCGTCTGGCACCGGATATTTACCTGGAAGTCATCCCTGTCAGCGGTACAGAAGACCAACCCTTAATCGGTGACAACTCTGCACCCTTTGAATATGCCGTTAAAATGGCACAGTTTGATCCACAACTAAGACTGGATCGCAGACTGGCCGAACAGCTATTCGAAGCGCGCTGGATCGACATGCTGGCTGAACAGATTGCCGACTTCCATCAGCGCATCCCAATTGTAGCGCAGGATAGCCCCTGGGGTGAACCAGCTACGCTCTGGGAATTGATGGCCGACAATTATCGCCACTGCTCCACTGTAGTAGACAACCTGGATGACTCTACGCAATTGCACCGCTTGCTGCAGTTAACAGCGGCCAGTTTCAGGGAGCTGGAAAAAAACCTGCGCAGCCGAAAACGCAAGGGCCATGTCCGTGAATGCCATGGCGATCTTCACCTGGGCAACATCACCCTGTTCCATGATGAATTGCGTTTATTTGATTGTATCGAATTCAATCTGCAGTTCCGCTGGATAGATACTCTGTCAGACCTGGCCTTTTTGCTGATGGACCTTGAAGCCAACAACCAGCCGCATTGGGCAAACCGCTGCCTAAACTACTACCTTGAAATCACCGGCGATTACCATGGCGTTCCCCTGCTGAACCTCTATAAAGCCTACCGCTCCATGGTAAGGGCTAAGGTTGCACTGATGGGCGAACAGCCTGACTTTCAGACATTCCGTCACTATTTGCAGTTGACCAATAACTACTGCACAACACCGCCCCCGGTGCTCTACCTAATGCACGGCGTGTCCGGCAGTGGCAAAAGTTATCTCAGCAGCCAGTTGGTTGAAGCCATTGGTGGTATACGCTTGCGCTCGGATTGCGAACGAAAACGCTTGCATAGAGAGCTCAGTCGTCAAGGTGAAAACCTCGAGCTCTACGGTGCAGACATGAACATGCGCACCTTTCACCACACCTCAGATCTTGCACGCCTACTCCTGAAAGCAGGGCAGTCGGTCGTCATCGATGCCACACTGATTCGTAAACGTACTCGCAGCAACTACATTGCTATGGCCGAGAATCTCGGCATTCCAGTCAGGATAATCAGTTGCAGTTGCAAACTACACCTGATTGAAGCCCGACTTGCCCAGCGTATTGCTGACGGAAAAGATCCATCAGATGCCGATATTGAGGTCATGCACCAACAGCTTGCTTCTGGACAACCCTTATCGCCAGAAGAGCAGATGCTGACCCTACCGGTGGACACCGAAAATGATGAAGCTATTGAGCAGCTACTGGCACAACTGCGGGCACAAAATCTCTTGACCAGCTAGTCCAGTGCCGTAAACCGTTTAGCCATGCGTTGTAAGGCTTTTTCTATCTGTGCCATCCCGGTGGTATAAGAGAAACGCACATAACGCGAAGCTTCAAACTGGCCAAAATCAGCACCTGGTGTGACGGCGATATGATTTTCTTCCAGCAGCGACCAGCAGAAACTGAAACTGTCATCGGTCAGGTGAGAGGCATCTGCATAGATATAGAAAGCGCCATCCGGCACGGCGGGTACGCCAAACCCGAGCGACTTCAAACCCTGCACTAAAAAATCTCGGCGCTGCTCAAAGGCCTGTCGCCGACTTTCAAAAATAGCCAGACTATCCGGTTGAAACGCTGCCAAAGCAGCATATTGCGACACGGTTGTTGGAGAAATAAACAGATTCTGGGCCATCTTCTCCATCATTTTTACAGCGTCCAGAGGGGCAACTAGCCACCCCAGACGCCACCCGGTCATGCCGAAGTACTTGGAGAAACTGTTAATCACAAACACATCCGGATCTACCTGCAAGGCTGTCATGGCATCAACGCCATAGGTGAGCCCATGGTACAACTCATCAACAATTAATTGCCCACCTAGCTGACGCACGCGCTGTGCAATAGCGTGCATTTGCTCAGGAGGCACCAGCGTACCGGTTGGATTGGAAGGTGAGGCCAATAGTACACCGGCCGTCTGAGGCTGCCAGTGCTCAGTGATTAAGGCTTCTGTCAATTGAAAGCGCTCAGCAGGCCCGGTGGGTACCAACTGGGCAGCGGCTTGTAAAAAACGTAGAAACTGACGGTTACAAGGGTAGCTTGGATCACTCATCATAAAGGTTTGTCCAGCGTCTGCGAGCAAGGCAAATGCCAGCAGCAAGGCGCCTGATGCACCCGGCGTTACCAGCACCTGTGCAGGATCAACCCGAAGACCATAACGGGTTTGATAATATCCCGCGATAGCATCGCGTAACTCAGGAATACCAGCGGCGGGAGTATACTGAGTATGTCCTGCACGAATAGCAGCAATAGCCGCTTCGGCAACCGGTTCAGCCGTAGCAAAGTCGGGTTCACCTACTTCCAAGTGCACCACATCACACCCCTGCGACTCCAATTCACGAGCACGCTTCAACAGATCCATGACTTTGAACGACTCAATATTAGTGGCCCGCTGTGAGTATTTAGAGAACATCGTCACCGTCCTGTTATACCTTGAAAAACACATAATTATACAATAACCGTTGATTATTATCCGCGCCTGCCACTAAAGCATCAAAAAGAATATCTACGCAAACGCTGGTGTATTGCTTCATCATCTGGTAATTTCAGCGCCTTTTAAAATCTCCGAACAGCCAAACCGGAGCCTACAACCTTCAGTCTGATGTGAGGCTATGTCATGCCAGCAAATAACGAATCTCAGATTACTCATCCAGCACCTTACCAGGCCAGCGAAGGTGAAGAGTACATGAACGAAACGCAGAAAGAGCATTTCCGCGAGATCCTGTTGGCCTGGAAAAAGGAATTGATGGAAGAGGTGGACAGCACCATTACCCATCTGAAAGAGGAAGCCACTAACTTTGCTGATCCCACCGATCGCGCCAGCCAGGAAGAAGAGTTCAGCCTTGAACTGCGCACCCGTGACCGTGAGCGCAAGCTGATTCGTAAAATCGATGAAGCACTGGACCGCATCGATGATGATGACTATGGCTACTGCGAAGCCTGTGGTGTGGACATCGGCATACGCCGCCTTGAAGCTCGCCCAACAGCCACCCTATGCATTGACTGCAAGACACTGGCTGAAATCAAGGAAAAACAGCTGGGCGGCTGATCCGGTAAACAGTTTTGAGTTACACGGGCCGCTTCGCACCATCCCCGACCGGCCCCCTGCACTTCGGATCGTTGCTGGCGGCATTAGCCAGTTATCTGGATGCGAAACACCAGCAGGGGCGCTGGTTGCTTCGCATCGAAAACCCCGATCCACTTCGTGAACAACCCGGCGCAGCTGACCAAATCCTCTACACACTGGACACTTACGGTTTGCACTGGGATGGCGAGGTCATCTACCAGAATCAGCGACAGGATTATTATCAGCACTTGCTGGAACAATTGATACAGCAGGACCTAGCCTACTCCTGCGGCTGCTCACGAAAGCAACTGAAATTACGTAATGCACTGCCGCATTACGACCGATACTGCCTTAAACACCCACCTGATAAACAAACACAAACAGCTATTCGCGCCAAGTACATGCTTGAAAACCTGTGTTTCAATGACCGTATTCTCGGCACCCAGCGAGCCAATAATAGCGCACAAGGTGACTTCATCATTTTTCGACGAGATGGCCTGTTTGCCTATCAACTGGCCGTGGTCGCCGATGATCATGCCCAGAAGATCAACCAAGTGGTACGAGGAGCGGATTTATTGCAGGAGACCTTTGCCCAGCTGCAGCTACAACAACACCTGGGTTTTATATCACCGGGCTATGCACACATCCCGCTCGCCACCACAGCCAATGGCCAAAAACTCAGCAAACAGAATTTAGCGCCAGCACTTGAAAACCACAATCCTGCTATCGAACTACTTCAGGCACTGCGTATCCTAAACCAGGAGCTACCACCGGAGCCGCTAAGCCAGACAGTGGAAAGCCTGCTACAATGGGCGATCAGCCACTGGCACATTGAACGAGTGCCGGCAATTCAGTCTATTCCGATAGGGGCCTAGTATGCATCAGCACCGGATACTTTTGCTTTTATCTTTACTTGGCCTCGCACTCCTCCCCCCACTGATCAATGCGTGGCTTTACAAGGGCCCGGTATGGTTACCTTTCGCCATTTGGGGAATGATGATTCTGCTGGTGGCACTGCATGCCAGCAGCGGAGGCAAGCATGATACTTAATCTATCCCTGTTGCTATTGGTGGGTATAGGTTACCTGCTGCTGCTATTCGCTACAGCCTATTTAACCGAAAGAGGCCTACTACCAACGACCTTAGTCCGCCATCCTTTGACTCATGTACTATCGCTGGCAGTCTATGCCAGTGCCTGGACTTTTTATGGCGCCTTTGGGATTGCTGCCGAATCAGGCTTTACCTTTCTGGCTTCTTACCTCGGCGCCACCGTCACCTTTATTCTGGCCCCCCTGATCCTCTTGCCGATACTGAGAATTGCCCGCACCCATCAACTAAGCTCACTTGCTGACTTATTTGCATTTCGCTACCGCAGCGCCATGACGGGCAGCTTTATCACCTTGCTGATAGTCATTATCAGCATGCCGTTGATCGCCATACAAATTCAGGCTTTTTCCAACAGCCTGAGTCACTTTGATGAGCGCGTATCCAGCCAGCATGTCGCGCTGGTTTTCTGTTTGATCATTTCAGTATTTTCCATGCTATTTGGTGCTCGTCAGGCATCCATACGCAGTCGGCACGATGGTCTGATGGTGGCTATCGCCCTGGAATCAGTGGTCAAGATGTTGGCATTATTATCCATGGCAGGTTTTATCCTCTTTGCCCTGTTCGGCGGTACGACTGAACTGACCCACTGGCTCAACAACCATCCCGAGCAAATGTACCGGCTGCAGACTCTGCCCGCTGGGAACAATTGGCAAATTCTGCTGGTGGCCTTTTTTGCTGCGGCCTTTATCACGCCACACATGTTTCACTTGCTGTTCAGCGAGAATGCGTCTGAACGCAGCCTGATATTAGCCAGCTGGGTAATGCCTCTATTACTGCTAATCATGGCGATTTGCATACCCGTATTACTCTGGGGTGCTGCCAAGCTAAACATCAACACGGATCCAGATTTTCTACTCATACATTTAGGACGCGCCCTGCAGAAAGACTGGTTTGTTATTGCCGCATTTGTCGGCGGCTTGTCCGCTTCCAGCGGGGTCATCATCGTTGCCAATGTAGCATTAGCCTCTATGCTGCAAAACCACCTGTTACTACCGGTGATCAAACTGCCTGACACTAAACGCTTTTACAGCTGGCTGCTATGGATGCGCCGCAGCTTAATCCTGTTAGTTATGGCGGGCAGTTATTTAGTCTATCTTTTAGTCGGCAATCGCTTTCCACTGGCACAGCTAGGCTTAATTACCTTTATTGGTTTTCTGCAGTTTCTACCTGGAATACTGGCAACCCTCTACTGGCAAAAAGCCAGTCGTTTCGGTTTCTTGCTAGGCCTATGCGCCGGAATGTTGATCTGGTTTGTGGCCATTTTCGTCCCAGTACTGAGCCCGCATTTAAGTGAAATCACCCCAGGCCTTCTCGATCAGTGGTATTGGTGGGCCATTATTTCACTGATGATTAATGCTCTGCTCCTAATCACTGGCTCCTGGTTAGTTAAGCTTTCAGCTGATGAGGAAGAAACAGCCGTCGCCTGTGTGCTGAATGCATTACCCCGCACCAAGTCCAGCTTTGGTCCCGACAATGACTCCATTGAAGATCTGCAGTTTCGCCTGACTAGTCGCTTAGGCGCAACATCAGCACAACGAGAAATTGAGGCGGCGCTGATGTTGCTGGATCTACCCATGACCAACAAACTCAGACCTTTGGACCTGCTCAGACTACGCAACATCCTGGAAAACAATTTATCCGGCCTATTGGGACCAGCCGAAGCCACAGCCCTGCTGCGACCACAAACACTGTCTGGGGGCAACGCCTTCCGCGGACGCGAAATACATTTACTGGAGGAGCAACTTGAAAGTTACAGTGAGCGTCTGTCAGGACTGGCCGCCGAATTGGACAAAATCCGTCGCTACCACCGCTCCACCTTACAACACCTCCCTATTGGAGTTTGCACACTGAATGAGCGCCAGCATATTCTATTCTGGAACCAGGCCATGGTGGATTACACTGGCATCGCACCAGAAGCTGTCCTTGGACTGAAGCCTGCGGAACTACCCCAACCTTGGTCTGAACTGCTGAGCCACTTCAGCCAACAAAATACCACTTACCAGCCAGCGCTTCGCATTGAATTGAAAAATCAGCAGTACTGGTTCAGCCTGCACAAGACGGATATTGAAGACGGACAACAGGGCTGCATCATACTGATCGAAGATGAAACCGAACATAAACTACTGGCCAATCGGCTGACACACAGTGAGCGTCTAACATCAATAGGTCGATTTGCTGCCGGTGTGGCACATGAAATTGGCAATCCGGTTACTGGCATCGCCTGTCTGGCGCAAAACCTCAAACTGGAAACCGAACAACCCGAAGTTCTGGATACCGGCGAAGCCATTCTTGAGCAAACACAACGCATCAGCCGCATTGTACAATCGCTGATACGCTTCGCCCATACAGGGCAAACAGACCACATCGGCCACCTGACAGCTGTATCGTTAAATGCCTGCATTCAGGAAGCCATTGACCTGATGCGCTTTGATGAAACACGTCGCTCAGTTAAGATACTCTCCGATCTGGAGCCCGCACTCTATTGCACAGGTGATTATCAGTTACTGTTGCAGGTACTAGTCAATCTGCTGAATAATGCCTGCGATGCGTCACCCGATCACTCGACGATCAGGCTCACAGCAAAAACTGAAGAGAGCTGGGTAGCCCTGAATATTGTTGATGAGGGTTGCGGCATAAGTCCAGATCTGCAAGAACGTATTTTCGAACCTTTTTTCACCACGAAGGAACCTGGTAAAGGAACCGGACTGGGATTAGCATTGGTCTACAATATAATTACTGAACATTGTGGTAATATTGAGTTCATCAGTCCTGCCGACAAAAAACAGAAAAAAGGCACTCAGGTAATTATTCAGCTTCCCGCCTGGACGGAACCAGATTCTCCGACAGGCACGGGATTAGAGTAACAGGTCCAATTATGAGCCGAATTCTGATTGTTGAGGATGAACTTGTCATCCGCACAGCACTGAAACGTCTGCTGGAAAAACACAGCTATAGCATAGATGACGTCGGTAGCGTCGCCGAAGCTTTACCACTTACAGCCAAGCATCACTATAATCTGATCATCAGCGATCTGAGACTACCTGGTGCACCGGGCACAGACCTGATTGCACACGCAGGAACCACGCCGGTGCTGATCATGACCAGCTACGCCAGCATGCGCTCTGCAATCGATGCAATCAAAATGGGGGCGGCTGAATATATTGCCAAACCCTTCAGCCACGAGGAGATGCTGGCGGTAATCGCCAAGCTGATACAACCCGATGAAGCTGAAACCCCTACCCCAAACAGCGATACCACTGGTGTCAGGCCACTACTGAATGGCTCTTGTCAGCCAATTCAGGATTTAATCAGACGAATCAACAAAATTGCATCAACCAATGCTACTGTGCTGATTTTAGGTGAGTCTGGGACGGGCAAAGAACTGGCGGCCAAAAGTATTCACCAGCAGAGTCCCAGAGCAGCCTCACCCATGGTCTGCGTTAACTGTGCGGCAATTCCGGAAACGCTGATTGAATCCGAGTTGTTCGGCCACGAAAAAGGCGCCTTCACCGGGGCCGATACACCACGTAGCGGCCTGATCGAAGCCGCCGATGGCGGCACCCTGTTCCTGGATGAGATCGGCGAACTGCCACTTGAAGCTCAGGCGCGCTTGCTGCGTTTCTTGCAGGAAGGCGAAATCCGCCGAGTGGGTTCGGTACATGCCAAATGTGTCGATGTACGCTTGATTGCGGCTACTCACCGGGATTTAAAAACCCTGGCCCAGGAAGGGCGCTTTCGTGAAGACCTTTACTACCGACTCTATGTTATGGAACTGAAGATGCCACCGCTACGCGAGCGCGGCGAAGACATTATCGAACTGTCGCAGGTATTTCTAAAAGAGCAATGCAACAAACACCATGTCAGCCTGAGTTTCAGCCCAGCCGCCATCCAGATCATGCTAAAGCATGCCTGGCCCGGCAATGTCAGGGAGTTGCAAAATGCGATTGAACGTGCGGTTATTCTGGCAGACAACCACCAGATAACACCCGAACTACTCGGGCTGGATACTTCACAGCAGTCTTCAACGCCAGCAAACGCCCAAACAATAACCTCGGCCCAGCCAAATAAAGCCGAACACACGCTGGATGATTACTTCCTCAAATTTGTTTTGGAAAACCAGCATCATATGAACGAAACTGACCTGGCAAAGAGTCTTGGCGTGAGTCGAAAATGCCTATGGGAAAAACGGCAAAGACTGGGCATCCCCCGCAAAGCAAAAAACGCAGCCCAACCCTAATACTAAAGTCTAACTATATGAAAATAGTAGATTTTTAACTGTTACCTTTCTACACACTCAGGTAACATATGTTGTGCATAAGGGTAACAAATATCTAGCGCACTCAGAGCAACAAAACATACATTTACTAATTAACACAATAAAAACAACAAATTAATAAAACTGGCACAGTTACTGCTCTATACAGAGCAATAAAAATAAAAATAATTTCAAACTGGCACCAATAAAACTAATAACGCCAGACAGGAAGAGAAGAAACTTAAAACCTCGAATAAAAATAATAACGAGACTTCGCTGATTGCAGAGTGACAACAACACTCAGGACAGTGCTCAAACAAAAACAAGCTTTGTTGCACTCTGCTTTCAGCACTCCACCCCTTTACACCCACCGCTAAACTAACACCCCCAAGCGCTTAACTGGTATCATCTGCCAAAATTTTCCATCTTTATGTCACCTCTGGAAGAATAACACCTGATGTTTGAAGAACTATCACAAGTGCAATGGCTAATCATCGCTACTGTAATTGCTATAATAATTTTGACTGCTATCGTCGTTTACAGACGATGTAAACCACCCTATAAACAACAAGCAGTCACAAGCAAGACAGCCACAAAATCAAACACTAAAGCTAAAAGCCCTCAAGCAGAGGAGCCCACACTCTACCCACGTCTGCCACTGGGCGAAAAACGCGTTGTTCCAGAGAAAGAGCACCGAATTCCACGACAGCGCTTAGATGATAACGCCATGAAAGTGGTCTACCGCCTGCATGATGCCGGTTACGACTGTTTTCTGGTCGGCGGCTGTATTCGTGACTTACTCCTGAACCAGAAGCCTAAAGATTTTGACGTTGCGACCTCAGCACACCCAGAACAAGCGGTTGAGCTTTTCCATCGTGGACGCCTGATCGGGCGTCGTTTCAAGCTCCTGCATGTGCGCTTTGGTCGTGAACTGATCGAAGTAGCAACCTTCAGGGCCGGCCATGACAGCGAAGATAATGATGACGGTGAGCAAGGGCGTCAGTCAGCCAGCGGCCTGATCCTAAGAGACAACGTCTACGGCAGTATTGAAGAAGATGCCCTGCGGCGTGACTTTACCGTCAATGCGCTCTACTACTGCGCCCGCGATTACAGCATTTATGATTTCGCCAATGGATACCCGGATCTGCAGCAGCGCATCATTCGCATGATCGGCGAACCAGCGCAGCGCTACCGTGAAGACCCCGTCAGGATGCTTCGTGCCGCACGCTTTGCCGCCAAACTGAATTTTGACATAGAACCCGCCACGGCCGCACCGATCCATGAACTCTCGCCGTTACTGGGCCGCATAGCACCGGCACGCTTATTTGATGAAGCGCTGAAATTACTCCAATCAGGCTACGGTGCCGCCGCTTATCGACAGATGCAACGTTTCGACCTGTTTCGCTACCTGTTTCCGTTGACACAAGAGATACTCGACAACCCTGACTGGCCAACACCCATCCTGGTTCAACATGTTCTCAAGAATACTGACAGACGCCTGGAACAGGGAAAAAGTGTGACCCCGGCCTTTATGTTTGCTGCGCTGCTTTGGTATCCGCTTTATCAACGCTACCTGGAACTGCTCGACGAGGAGGATCTGCCTCCACTGCAAGCTCTGCATGAAGCCGCCAACCAGGTGCTTTCAGCCCAGGTCAAAGCCACCGCCATTCCTCGGCGCTTTTCAGCACCTATGCGTGAAATATGGGAACTGCAGCTCCGCCTGCCAAGACATCAGGGCAGAAAAGCTGACCAGCTCATGGCCCATCCCAGATTCAGAGCAGCCTATGACCTTATTCTACTGCGCGAATCGGCCGGCGAGGATCTCGATGGGCTTGGACAATGGTGGACAGAATATCAGAAGGGCAATGAGGGTCAGCGCCGTGAGCTGAATACGGATGTGATCACCGAGGAGCCGCCACGTAAACGTCGACGCAGACGTCGTAAACCTAGCAGCAAGCCTAATGAATAAGGTACGTTGCTTTATCGGCCTAGGCAGCAATCTGAACAATCCGGTTGAACAGGTTCGCAGCGCGCTGAAAGAGCTGAATGATATTGCTGGAATCCGAGTCACTCGGCACTCAGCACTGTATCGCTCAGAACCTGTAGGCCCTGCTGGGCAACCGGACTACATTAATGCTGTTGCCGAGCTAAACACTTCTCTGCAACCACTCGAGCTGCTGGACGCATTGCAACAACTGGAACAGATGCATCAGCGTAAACGAATTCAACACTGGGGCCCCCGAACCCTCGACCTGGACCTGCTACTTTATAACAATGAAACAATTAATAACGAGCGCCTGACGGTGCCACACCCTTACATAACAGAGCGCAACTTTGTATTGCGACCCCTGGCCGACCTCGAGTCGGATCTCACTCTGCCGGATGGTAGCAAATTAATGCACTATCTAGCAGATTGTCCAATGGGCACTCTCGAACAGTTACCGCTATAATACAGCGCTACTGACAGATCGAATTAGTCTGGAACCCCTCTATGAGCAACATCACACTTCACACACTAACAAGCCTCAAACAGAAAGGCAGTAAATTTTCGGTACTTACCGCTTATGATGCAACCTTTGCACACCTGATAAGTTCTACCGGTACTGAAATGATTCTGGTGGGCGACTCTCTGGGCATGGTACTGCAGGGGCATGACAGTACCCTGCCGGTAACACTGGATGACATGGTTTATCACACCGCCGCCGTAGCACGAGGCAATCAGGGCTCAATGATCATGGCCGACTTGCCCTTTATGAGTTATGCCACCACCGAGCAATGCATGCAAAGCGCCGGGAAACTGATGCAAGCCGGTGCACACCTGGTCAAACTTGAGGGCAACGCATGGCTGGCAGAAAGTATTACGCTGTTAGCTGAGCGTGGCGTACCTGTCTGTGCTCATATGGGCTTAACGCCCCAGGCTGTCAATCGCCTGGGTGGTTATCGTGTTCAAGGTAAGGATCGTGCCGCCGCAGAGCAGATGATTGAAGATGCCCGCTTGCTTGAAGAAGCCGGCGCCAGCTTGCTTCTATTAGAATGTGTACCAACCTTGCTGGCTGAGGAAATCACCCGCAATGCTGACATTCCCGTCATTGGCATAGGTGCAGGCCCACATACCGATGCGCAGGTATTGGTGCTGCATGACATGCTTAACATTACCACTGGGCGCAAGCCTCGCTTCACGCGAAACTTCATGGCCAATGCTGACAGCATTGAAACAGCCATACGTCGCTATAATGATGCAGTAAAAGACGGCAGCTTCCCCAATCAGGATGAGAGTTTTTAAGTCACATGCAAACCTTCGATACTATAGCGCGTCTACGTGACGAGCTGAGAGGCTGCCGCCGCTCTGGTAAGACTGTAGCTCTGGTTCCTACCATGGGTAACCTGCATGACGGTCACATTCGACTGATTGAGACAGCGGTGGCCGCTGCCGACATTGTTGTTGCCAGCATTTTTGTTAACCCGTTACAGTTTGGTCGTAACGAGGATCTTAGCAGCTACCCTCGCACCTTGATTGAAGATCAACACAAGCTTCAAGAGGCTGGCTGTGATCTCTTGTTTGCACCGACTGAGCAGGAAATCTATCCACGCGGGCGCGACAGTCAAACGCGTGTCGAAGTCCCGGTACTGTCGGATCTCTACTGTGGTGAAACGCGCCCCGGCCACTTCAGCGGTGTTACCACGGTGGTGTGTAAATTATTTAATATTGTCCAGCCAGATATTGCTGTGTTTGGAGAAAAAGACTACCAGCAGTTGCGTATCATCCGAAAAATGGTCAGCGACCTTTGCATTGCTACTGAAATCCTCTCGGTACCCGTTGTTCGGGCCGACTCGGGTCTGGCACTCAGCTCTCGCAACGGTTACCTCTCCTCTCAGGAACTTGAGCAGGCACCTGCACTGCAACGCATCATCCGCACCACAGCAGAAGCGCTAAAACAAGGACGCCGGGACTTCAGTCAACTGGAACACGAAGCGACACTTCGACTCGAAGCTGTTGGCTTTCGCCGTGACTATTTTCGCATTGTCCGCCGCAGCGACCTCGCCCCCGCCACAAACAGTGATGCAACCCTGGTAATTCTGGCAGCCGCCTGGATGGGTCCAGCTAGATTGATTGACAACCTTGAGCTAGAACTCTGAATTGGAACGCTAACCAGACAATGGTCTAAGTCCTATCTACTTGACAGTAACACGCCTGTTCACGCAGACTCAAACTCGGCTGATTCCTTACATCGGGAATGAGTTTCGCTTGCTTAAAAGCGACCCTGCCGCGCTGATGCCCGGTGTCATACATTATTCATCGCTACTGGCGTATCATGGGTGCAGGATGTCATCACAGTCACAACAATGAGGAATACCCATGCGTGAAGTTGTTATCGTTGCTGCTGGTCGTACAGCGGTAGGTGCATTTAATGGCGCCTTAGCGTCCCAGCCTGCCGCCATGTTAGGTGCAACCGTAATCAAAGGTTTACTGGAAAAGCATGCCATAGACGCTGCCAACATCGATGAGGTCATCATGGGGCAGGTACTCACGGCAGGCTGCGGTCAGAATCCGGCGCGTCAGGCGCTGATTCATGCAGGCATTCCCCAGGAAGTCCCTGCCATCACTATCAATAAGGTTTGTGGTTCCGGTCTCAAGGCGATCCAGATGGCAGTACAAGCCATACGTTGTGGCGATGCCGACATGATTATTGCCGGTGGACAAGAAAACATGTCCTCGTCCCCTCACCTGCTGCCGAATTCCCGTAACGGGGCACGCATGGGTGACTGGAAGATGATTGATTCCATGATTACCGATGGCTTGTGGGATGCGTTCAACGATTACCACATGGGTATTACAACCGAAAATATCGTTGATAAGTATGGTTTTACCCGTGAAGAGCAGGATGCATTTGCCAGCGCATCTCAGAACAAGGCCGAAGCGGCTGTTACCTCCGGACGCTTTAAGGATGAAATTATTCCTGTCACCATTCCACAGCGAAAAGGCGACCCGGTGATTTTTGATACTGACGAGCAGCCTCGTTTTGGCTGTACGCCCGAGGCGCTGGCCAAGCTACGCCCGGCCTTCAAGAAGGATGGCACAGTAACAGCGGGTAACAGCTCAACCATTAACGATGGTGCCGCTGCTGTTATTGTCTGCTCTGCTGAAAAAGCCGCCGAACTGGGTCTGAAACCCCTGGCTCGCATCAAGGCCTATGCGTCTGCTGGTGTTGATCCCGCCATTATGGGTACCGGTCCTATCTGCGCAACTCAGAAAGCGCTGGAAAAGGCTGGCTGGAATGTCAGCGACCTGGAGCTGGTGGAGGCCAATGAAGCCTTTGCTGCCCAAGCCATGTCGGTGAACAAAGATCTGGGTTGGGATACCAACATCGTCAATGTTAACGGCGGAGCCATTGCCTTAGGCCACCCTATTGGCGCATCTGGCTGCCGTATTTTCGTTTCGCTAGTACATGAAATGAATAAACGCGATGCCAAGAAAGCCCTGGCCACACTTTGCATCGGTGGGGGCATGGGCACGGCACTGGCAATTGAGCGCGACTGATTCCAGTATCGCTTGAGCTAGCAGACACCTAGCGGCTGCGAGTAGTAAGCCAGGCCCACGTAAGTGGGTCTGGCTTTTATGTTTAGGCAGTTCACTGATTATTTTGTGGCGATAGCGCCCTTACCTACACCTTCGTACGCCCGAACTTCAATTGCCGAATCCGGATATTCAGACTTAATCGCTTGAGCCAAATGATCGGCTATCTGCTCTACTGTCGTCTCCGTTTCCATTAGATAACAACAGCGCAGCGGCAGTAACAGCTCAAATTTCCCCTGTGGCGCGTCATAAGCGAACAGGGCATGACCATCTTCCCTACTAAGTAGATGCGCTTGAGTACCTATGTAGATGTCTTCAAACTGCTGTGACCAATAGAGCTCGAGGTCCTGGCGACGTTTCTGATCAACACGAACCTGCATCCGCGAACGATGGCCATGAGCAATACGCTGACAATTACCTCGGTGTTGTTGCAAACCATGGCTGTAGTGATAGAAAGCCCCCTCTATCGGCTCAGCCACGAAGCGCAACTCCAGAGACTCAACCTGTTCAGGGAAGAGCGCCAGCAACTGCGCTTCACACCATTTTGCAACGGCTTGCTGCTGTATCTCCTCCACGGGAACCAATGCAATCGCCTGATCCGGTGCATTGCAGGAAAAACGCTCTCCGGTTGGATAAGTCCAACTGACTTGTGTAACACCGGCCGACTGCTGCCAGCTTAGCCCACTCATTCCGGTCGCAACCACCAGCATATGATCGACATGCGTATCCAGCCAGGTTTTGATGCGCTTTTTCACCACACCAAAATCACAGATCATCCCCTGCTCATCCAGTTTGCCCTCCAGGAGCAACTGCACTTCCCAAGACTCACCCACCAATCCCCGCTGCGGGTGCAGGTAGGAAAAATCCACATGGGTCAGGTTATCGACAAATAGCTTCACACACGCCTCTCTGCATCGCTTTAATAAGATCTGTATTTTAGCCTAAAGCCACCGGGTTTTCATGATACAAACTGTAAGGAATACCTTAGCTCTGGCTTGCGCTATAATGGCGCTTTTAGCAAGAGTTAGGTGTTATGCGTCTGGATAAATACTTGGCACAAGCCACAGGTATGTCGCGAAAAGAAGTTAAAAAGCAACTGCATGCAGGCTGGGTCCTAGTCAACGATCAGCCCGAGCGAGATAGTGGTCGACATATCAATTCAGGTGATCAGGTCGAACTGGATGGGCGATTACTTTCAGAGCCCCGCCCGCGTTTTTTAATGCTACATAAACCTATTGGCTATATCTGCTCCAATGATGATCCCATCCATGCCACCGCACTCACCTTAATAGATTTGCCAGCAGCGGAGAAACTACTCATAGCTGGGCGCCTGGATCTGGACACTAGCGGCTTACTATTGCTGACCGATGATGGTCAATGGACACACCGCATCACCTCACCCAAACACAAACTGCCAAAACGTTACCGCGTTTGGCTTGCTGAGCCTCTGGAGGCTAATGCCGAAGCACTGCTGCAGCGCGGGATAATGCTCAAAAGTGAAAAACAACGTACCAAACCTGCTCAGCTTGAGCGCATCAGCGATACGGAAGTACTGATCACCCTCACAGAAGGGCGCTACCACCAGGTTAAGCGTATGTTTGCGGCACTTGATAACCGGGTTGTCGCACTGCACCGTGAGCAGATAGGGGAAATAATACTGGATACATCACTGGCACCTGGTGAATACCGGGAGTTGACCCAAGCCGAAATCGACTCAGTCTATGCCGGAGCGACACCAACGTGACCAACCGGCCAGCCACAGATCCAGCCTCATCACTGCTATTCAGGACACTACAAGCCTCACCGGCTAACAGCCTGTGGCTGATAGATGAAAATATCAGCCAGCCACTACCAGCTGCATTGCCACACATTCAGGCTATCACTAATCGATTTGACCTATTTCAACACCTGCAACAGTCAGGCTGGCATAGTCGTTTCAGTGATTTTGATTTTAGCCACCTTCCCCGACACAGCTTATCGCGTATTTTATTGCGAATTCCCAAGGAAAAACCCCTGGTGCATTACTTGATCAACCAGGCAGCCGAACTATTAGAGGATCAAGGCGAGTTAGTGCTGATTGGGGACAAGTCAGAAGGCATTCGTAGCTACAGCAAACGTGCCAGGGAGAAACTGGGCGGTCAGTTTAGTGAAACCAAAATCAATGCAGGCCTGTGGTTCGCCAGCATCACTTATGATGCACAGTTTAGCGCCCCCGATCTGGACGATCAGAACTACACCCAACTGCGCGAGCTCAGTGATAAAAGCGGCTTTAGCTTTATCAGTAAACCTGGTCTTTATGGCTGGCAGAAGGTGGATCAAGGCAGTGCCTTCCTAGCTGACGAATTAGCAATGCTGCTTAATCAGTCTTTGCCAATCTCAGGTCGACTATTGGACTTAGGCTGTGGCTTTGGCTATCTCAGCCTACGCAGTAGCAGCGCAGATACACAACTGACCTGCACAGATAATAATGCCGCCGCCCTACGGGCCTGCCAGGCTAACATTGACAAGCAAGGACTCAGCGCAGAAATCCTTGCTAGCGATGCCGGTGATACATTGCAAGGCCCGTATGACACCATCCTGTGCAACCCTCCGTTTCACAGCGGCTTTGCAACCAACAGTGATTTAACCAGTCGCTTCCTTGCGGCGGCGGCACGCCTTCTGTCACATGATGGCAATGCCTGCTTTGTAGTGAACAAACATATTGCATTGGAGCACAAAGCGAGTTCACACTTTGGTAAAATTCAACTGCACGCTGATAATGGACATTTTAAGCTCATACATTTGAGTCAACCCAGACACTAACAGGAATTTGTCATGACGTTCGAATACCTTCGCCAGTCGTTTTTTTTCTTCAAACAACATCTACTGACTCTGGCTGCCATTCAATTACCTTTTTTGGCCCTGATCGGTCTATTGAGTTTTTTCCTACAGGGTGACCTGACCAGCAGCGAGGACGTTGCCAGTAGCGGGTTTCTATTACTCGGACTGCTGCAACTGGCCCTGCTGCCTCTTTACTGGGGTGCCACTATTTTCTACATGCAGTCGGTCCTGGACGGCAAACCTCTGTCCGTCATGAGTGCTATCAGTCTGGGCATGAGTAGCTGGGGACGTCTATTACTAACTTACATTCTTAATGGTTTTGCCGTGCTGCTAGGCTTAATCATGCTGGTCATCCCCGGTGTTTATGTCGGTGTGCGCCTGGCTTTTGCCGACTATGTCTGTGTATTGGAAGGCAAAAGTGCCACCCAGTCGCTGAAGCAAAGCTGGTCACAAACACAACCCTACTTCTGGATGCTGCTACAGGGTTTCGTGATCATTTTTCTATGCCTGTTACTGATTGAAATGCTGATCCAACAAATTTTCGGTTCAACTCTTCCAGGCACGCTGCTGTCTTTACTGGTGGATTTCTGTGGCGTCATGCTGACTGTATTTGGCTTTCGCGTATTTAGTGTAATGCGCGAAGAGCAATAGACTGCGCCCACGGCATCTAGGCACCCTGTAGATAAAAAAATCCCCGGTCAGCTTATGCTGACCGGGGATTTTTTATGCAGGGTCGGTCTAGGTATTAGCTGCTGACAGACTCGTCTTCATCCATATCTTTCATGGAAAGTTTGATACGTCCACGAACATCTACATCCAGCACCTTAACCTTAATCACATCATCCATTTTGATATAATCGGTTACAGCTTTGACGCGCTCGTTGGCAATCTGTGAAATATGCACCAGGCCATCTTTGCCTGGCAGGATATTTACAAATGCACCGAACTCTTCGATACGCACAACTTTACCTTCGTAGATTTTGCCAACTTCGGCTTCAGCGGTGATAGCCAGAATACGCTCTACAGCTGCTTTGGCATTTTCTTTGTTGTCAGCATAAACACGCACAGTGCCATCATCTTCGATATCGATAGATGCGCCAGTTTCTTCAGTCAGGGCACGGATGGTCGCACCACCTTTACCGATCACGTCACGGATCTTCTCCGGATTGACTTTCAGCTGCGTCATAGCTGGCGCATTATCAGGCAGTTCTGGACGGCTGTAGCCTATCACTTTCGCCATTTCACGCAGGATATGCTTGCGCGCATCCATGGCCTGACCCAGAGCGATCTCCATGATCTCTTCGGTAATACCGGTGATCTTGATATCCATCTGCAGTGCCGTAACACCGCTTTCAGTGCCGGCCACTTTAAAGTCCATATCACCCAGGTGATCTTCATCACCGAGAATATCGGTCAGAATGGCAAAACGATCGCCTTCTTTAACCAGACCCATGGCAATACCAGCAACCGGTGCTTTCAGAGGCACACCGGCATCCATCAGCGCCAACGAAGCGCCGCAGACGGAAGCCATAGAACTGGAACCATTGGACTCAGTGATCTCAGAAACTACACGAATGGTGTAAGGAAATTCTTCCAGTGTCGGCAGCATTGCCTGCACACCACGACGCGCCAAACGACCATGGCCGATTTCGCGACGACCAGGACCCATCATGCGAGAAGTTTCACCCACTGAGTAGCCTGGGAAGTTGTACTGCAGCATAAAGTTGTCTTTACGCTCGCCTTCAATGGCGTCGATAATCTGCATGTCACGCGCGGTACCCAGGGTACAGGTGACGATCGCTTGTGTTTCACCACGGGTGAACAGCGAAGAGCCATGCACGCTTTTCAGCACATCGATTTCTACATCAATTGGGCGTACAGTTTTGGTATCACGACCGTCAATACGTGGCTGACCATCCAGAATACGACCACGGACAGTGTCTTTTTCGATGCTACCGAAGACTTTTTTAACATCTTCATCAGACGGAGCGTCATCGGCGCCGGTTACAAGTGCAGTAACCACTTCATCACGCAGCGCACGTACAGCGTCCTGGCGCTGAGCTTTATCAGCCACCTGGTAAGCATCACTCAAGCGAGAGCCCAACAGCTGCTCTACCTGTGCAGTCAAAGACTCATCTTTAGCCACTGGCTGCCAATCCCAGGTAGGCTTAGCGGCAACAGCGGCAAATTCATTGATCGCCTGAATAACGACCTGCATCTCCTGGTGCGCATACAACACAGCACCCAGCATTTCATCTTCAGTCAACTCTTTGGCTTCAGACTCAACCATCAGCACAGCATCAGCCGTACCAGCAACCATCATGTCCAATTCAGAAGTAGCCAGGGTGGCATAGTTCGGATTAAGGATATAACCCTGCTCTTCATTAAAGCCTACACGTGCTGCACCGATCGGACCCTGGAAAGGAATACCTGAAATAGCCAGGGCCGCTGAGGTACCAATCATCGCCGCCACATCTGGATCCGTGCCTTTATCAGACGAAACAACCTGACAAATCACCATGACTTCATTCATGAAGCCTTTTGGAAACAGCGGACGAATCGGACGGTCAATCAGACGTGATGTCAGGGTTTCTTTTTCGGTAGGGCGGGCTTCACGCTTAAAGAAACCACCGGGAATGCGGCCAACGGCGTAGTATTTTTCCTGATAATGCACAGTAAGCGGGAAGAAAGACTGGCCTGGCTTCGCCTCTTTCATACCTACGACCGTACACAGAACCTGGGTTTTTTCGTCGATGGTAACCATAACGGCACCGGTTGCCTGACGCGCAATGCGTCCAGTTTCAAGCGTAACGGTCTGCTGACCGTATTGAAAAGTTTTGGTAATCGCTTGCACGATAATCTCCTATTAGCTATTGAAGTATCAGTGCTGCAAACCAATCATACAATTCTTTGAGCCAGTACTCAGCTATACGCTGGGTACAACGTATAGCTGAGTACGGGCTAGATGATTGTCAATGTTCACAGTGCTGAAAAAAACAGGGCCATACTGTGTATGGCCCGGGTAACTCTTAGCTTAGCGACGCAGACCCAGACGGGCGATCAGCTTAAGGTAGCGATCAGCGTCTTTGCGCTTCAGGTAATCCAGCAGCTTACGACGCTGGTTTACCATGCGAATCAGACCACGACGTGAGTGGTGATCCTGCTTGTTTTCTTTGAAGTGACTCTGCAAGCCAGTAATGTTAGCTGTCAGCAGGGCTACCTGGACTTCCGGTGATCCGGTATCGCCAGTGCCACGACCGAATTCAGCGACAATCTCGGCTTTCTTTTCTGTTGCTAATGCCATTTCTTTCTCCTTTAACAATATGCACACAGCCAATAAGGCTGCTGGTTTATAGACGCGCAGAGCCGGGCATATTTCCAGTACTGCGTCAGTAGTTATAACCTGATGGCTATAACCGTTTAATCATTCGTTTGGGTATCGGTTCGAACCAGACGTTTAGCCTTTAGGCGTCCCTCTGAATCCGTTGCAGCCAACCCCAAAAAACGTCCGCTAGTCTGCTCAAATACCCGCCATTCAGAGGCCGGTATCAAGTTAAGCTCAACCAGTGTACGCCCTTGTAATAGCGCAACAGCTTGCTCGTCTGTCAGCTGACAGTCAGGTAAGGATTCTATTGCACTCCAAGGGGGTAATAATAACGCATCCAGGCTATTTTGTATGCATTGCACATCATCAGTCTGCAAGGCTTTAATCTGCTCATCCAGTGCATCAAGGGATAGCATCTGGGATTGATCAAACTGCCCGGTGCGAATGCGGTGTAGTCGGCTGACATGTGCCCCACAGCCCAGCAGCTCACCAAGATCCTGCACAATACTGCGGATATAGGTGCCTTTAGAGCAATGAATTTCAAGGTCCAGTTCCTGGTCACGCAACGCCAGCAAACGGATTTTATCGATCCGCACCTGACGAGGTTTCACCTCAACCTGAATGCCTTTTCGTGCCAGCTTGTACATAGGCTGCCCTTGTACTTTCAGTGCTGAATAAATAGGTGGAACCTGCTCTATTTCACCCTGAAAATGCGCTTGCAACAAAGCTTCAACCTGAGACACAGTCAGATCGTCAGGAACGGGACGTGTCTCTGTCACCTCACCATCCGCATCGGCTGTATCTGTTTTCTCACCCAGCTTGGCCGTGGTCAGATACGCCTTGTCAGCATCCAGCAAGTACTGAGAAAATTTGGTTGCCTCTCCCAGACAGATAGGTAGCAAACCGGTGGCTAAAGGGTCCAATGCACCCGTATGACCCGCCTTGGCAGCGCCATACAAGTGCTTGATTTTCTGCAACACCTTGTTTGAACTCATCCCGGCTGGCTTATCCAGCAAGAACACGCCATCAATCGCACGACCTTTAGGTTTACGCGCCAAGCCGCCTTACTCCTCAGACTCGGAGCGCTTCTGCTCCCGCTGAAATGCCTGTTCGATCAGGCTATGTAGACGACGCCCACGGTCGACGCTTTCATCAAAGTGAAAACGCAGCAGTGGCATGACGCGCAACTTTATGCCGCGCGACAATTCCTTGCGCAGAAAGCCAGACGCATTATTCAATACAGCGAGCGACTGAGGAACCACGGTTTCTTCATCCTGCTCACCGATAGGCATCACTGTAACGTAGGTATCAGCGTAGCCAAGGTCTTTACTGACCTTGACATAACTGACCGTAACCATACCCAGACGTGGATCCCTGATCTCACGCTGAATCAGCATGGACAGGTCACGCTGGATCTGGTCCGCTACGCGATCGGTTCGTTTAAACTCGCGAGCCATATCTCTCCATTACAGCGTGCGCTGTACTTCAATGGTGTCAAAGACTTCGATCTGATCGCCGACTTTAACATCGTTATAGTTTTTCACCCCGATACCGCACTCCATTCCGTTGCGCACTTCGGCTACAACTTCTTTAAAGCGGCGCAGTGATTCCAGTTCACCTTCGTAAATAACCACGTTGTCACGCAGTACACGAATACGCTTGTTGCGGTACACAGTACCCTCGACCACCATACAACCGGCGATCTGACCGAGCTTCGGTGAACGGAACACATCACGCACTTCAGCAATACCAACGATATCTTCACGATATACTGGTGATAGAAGCCCTACCATCGCCTGTTTAACATCATTGATGATGTCGTAAATCACGCTGTAGTAACGCAGTTCCAGCTCTTCACGCTCAACAATCGCTTTCGCCTGATTATCGGCACGTACATTAAAGCCGATCATGATGGCCGAAGAAGCCAATGCCAGATTGGCATCCGTTTCACCAAAACCACCAATACCACTGGAGACAATATTCACTTTAACTTCATCAGTAGACAGGTCTTCCAATGAGGTTGTCAGAGCTTCCAGTGAACCGCGAACATCCGCTTTCAAGACGATGTTCAGTGATTTAACTTCACCAGCCTGCATATTTTCAAACAGGTTTTCCAGTTTAGCTTTTTGCTGACGGGCCAGTTTGATCTCACGGAATTTACCCTGACGGAACATCGCCACTTCACGGGCTTTCTTCTCAGAGGATACTACGGTGAACTCGTCACCGGCATCCGGTGTACCATCCAGACCTAAAATCTCAACAGGTATAGCTGGGCCAGCCGACTCTACCGGACGTCCGGCTTCATCCAACATGGCGCGAACTTTACCGTAATGCAGACCGGCGAGAACAATATCACCTTTACGCAGTGTGCCATTCTGTACCAGCAAGGTAGACACTGACCCACGCCCTTTATCCAGGCGTGATTCAACCACCACACCCGACGCAGGCATATCCGCAACAGCTTTTAGCTCAAGCACTTCAGCCTGCAGCAATACTGCATCCAGCAGCGCATCGATCCCTTCGCCAGTTTTGGCCGAAACATGCACGAACTGCACATCACCGCCCCACTCTTCAGAGATAACATCGCGCTGCGCTAACTCATTACGCACGCGATCAGGATCAGCTTCGGGCTTATCAATTTTATTGACGGCGACTACCAAAGGTACACCTGCCGCTTTGGCATGCTGCACGGCTTCTTCCGTCTGTGGCATTACGCCATCATCAGCGGCAACAACCAGAATAACGATATCCGTCAGTTTGGCACCACGTGCACGCATAGCGGTAAAGGCGGCGTGTCCCGGTGTATCCAGGAAGGTCACCATGCCGTTTTCCGTTTCAACGTGGTAAGCACCGATATGCTGGGTAATACCACCTGACTCACCCGCCGCCACTTTCGCTTCACGAATATAGTCCAGCAGTGATGTTTTACCATGGTCAACGTGACCCATGACGGTAACAACCGGTGCACGGGAAGTGCCTTCACCCTTCTGATGCTGCAAGCCTTCAAGCAAGGCATCTTCAATGGCATTTTCCTGCAGAGGAACGGCCTTGTGACCCATTTCTTCGACGACCAGTACCGCCGTATCCTGATCCAGCACCTGATTGATGGTTGCCATAGCCCCCATTTTGAACATCACTTTGATGACTTCAGCGGCCTTGATCGACATTTTCTTGGCCAAATCAGCCACAGTGATGCTTTCAGGTACGCTGACTTCATGCACTACAGGTGCTGTCGGCTTCTCAAAACCATGCTGGTTAGCATTGGCGCGTCCACGGCCCATTGCACGTTTCGGGCTTTTACCCGGACGGCGTGTTCCACGCGGACCTTCTTCATTCAGGCCAGGCCCCTTACGGGTTGCAGCTGGCTTACCACGACGTGGAGAATCATCTTCATCGCGACGACCGCCACCCTTAGGACGATTTTCCTTGGTCTTGGTGCGAGCAGGTCCTTTTTTCTCTTCAACCGGCTCAGACACTACCGCAACATCAGGCACTACTGCTGCAACTACTTTTGGAGCCACGGGAGCCGGTTCAGGTTTATCCGCAGCACTTGCATCTGCAGCGGCTTCAACTTTAACCTCTGCAGGTGATACGGTAGCTTCCTCTGCAACAACGGCTGTCACTACAACGGCAGGAGCCTCGGGCTGCGCTACAACTTCACTAGCGGCAACTTCCACCTCTGGACTATTGCCAGCCTCATCCAATTCTTCGCGCTTTACATAAGTACGCTTTTTACGCACTTCAACATTGACTGTTTTACGTTTACCCGCGGCACCGGCAACTTTCAGCTGCGAAGTGGTCTTGCGCTTCAACGTAATACGACTGGGCTCAGCCACTGTACCCTCATCACCATGAGATTTTTTCAGGTGAGTAAGTAGTGACTGACGCTCTGTTTCAGAAACCTTCGAAGTTTCTACTTTACCTTTGATTCCGGCATCCTGCATCTGCTTGAGCAAACGCTCAACGGATACACCAACCACACCGGCAAGTTGCTTAACGGTTACTTCTGCCATAAATGGGTTCCTCTTCTCCGTTGACTGTTACTGACTGTCTGAAAACCAGGGAGCGCGCGCGGTCATGATCAGCGCAGCAGCCCGTTCATCATCCAGCCCCTCAATTTCTGTTAATTCATCGACGGACTGCTCAGCCAGATCTTCCATGGTAATAACACCAATCGCCGATAGCTGATAAGCCAACGCACGATCCATACCTTCCATGGTCAAAAGATCTTCTGCAGGTTCCGTAGACCCTAATTGTTCTTCACTTGCAATCGCCAGATTGAGCAGCGCATCTTTGGCTCTAGCTCGTAACGACTCAACAATTTCTTCGTCAAAACCATCAATTTCGAGCATTTCATCAACCGGCACATAGGCGACTTCTTCTAGAGAAGTGAAGCCTTCTTCGACCAGTATCTGTGCCAGTTCATCATCAACATCCAAATGCGTCATAAACAGATCCAACACACGACCCACTTCGGACTGATGCTTTTCTTGTGCTTCGGCTTCACTCATCACATTGAGTTTCCAGCCAGTCATCTCACTGGCCAGACGAACATTCTGTCCGTTGCGACCGATTGCCATTGCCAGCGCTTCTTCTGCTACAGCCACATCCATGGAATGACTGTCTTCATCAATCACGATAGAGGCGACTTCTGCAGGAGCCATGGCATTGATAACCAGTTGTGCCGGGTTATCATCCCAAAGAACGATATCCACACGCTCGCCACCCAGCTCATTGGTAACCGCCTGTACACGTGAACCACGCATACCTACGCAGGCACCGACTGGATCGATACGGCCATCATTGGTTTTAACCGCAATTTTGGCACGCGACCCGGGATCACGCGCAGCCGCTCTGATTTCAATTACTTCTTCAGCAATTTCAGGCACTTCAAGACTGAACAGCTCAACCAACATAGCCGGCGCTGTTCTGCTTAGAATCAACTGTGGGCCACGACCCTCGGCACGGACTTCTTCAAGCACTGCACGCACTCGGTCACCCATACGAAAGCTTTCACGCGGCAACAGGTGTTCACGGGGCAACAAGGCTTCAGCATTGTTGCCCAGATCAATAATGACATTATCACGTGTCACTTTTTTGACGGTACCGGCAATCAACTCGCCCTGACGATCGCGGTATTGGTCTACTACCTTAGCCCGTTCAGCTTCACGTACTTTCTGTACGATAACCTGTTTGGCTGTCTGTGCTGCTATACGCCCAAACGCAACCGATTCAACCTGCTCTTCGTATACATCGCCAGGTTTCAGTGCCGGATCAAGTTCTAACGCTTCCTGAAGCGTCAGTTCTGTGCCCAATGTAGGCACGCCCTCGTTATCCATGACCAACCAGCGACGGAACGTATCGTAATCACCTGTAGCGCGATCTATCTGCACATGGATATCGGCTTCTTCGTCGTAACGTTTCTTGGTTGCAGTCGCCAGCGCCACTTCAATCGCTTCAAATATAACTGCCTTTGGCACATCCTTTTCATTGGATACTGCTTCAGCAACCAGCAAAATCTCTTTATTCATTACCCAGCCTCACCTGAACCTTACAAACGCTTAAAATTGCGGAACCAGTCGCGCCCGATCAATAAAATCAAGGGGCAACAGGTATTCATGATCATCCACTACTAGCAGTATCTCATCACCTTCAACGCCATTCAGTACACCTTTGAAGCGCCGACGCCCTTCAAAAGGGACTCGCAGACGAACTTCCAACTGGTGACCCAAATGAGCCTGATACTGCTCCAGTGTGTATAGGGGCCTGTCCATTCCTGGCGAGGAGACTTCCAGCAGATATTGCTCTGCAATCGGATCTTCTACGTCAAGAATACCACTGACCTGATGACTAACCCGGGCACAGTCATCCACCGTGACGCCCTCCGGGCCATCTATATAAATTCTCAGAGTGCTCTGTTTTCCTGCTGACCGAAATTCAACCCCCCACAGGTCAAATCCCAGCGCACTGATTGCAGGTCTAATCAAACTTTCCAGCTGCTTAATCTTAGCTGACACGCTACTTACCTCTTACTGACACCGCGACAGGGGTGTCCCATCTACTATCGGTAACAAATCGCATTGACTGCGCCGTTACGAGTTGACCCACGCCAAACAAAAAATGGGTCGCAACCGGACCCATTTCTGAAAGACATAGTGCCATGATTCACCTACGAAAAAGCCCCTATAGAGGGGCTTTTTCCTAATCCAGAACCGGCTGTGTATCAATAACACCGCTGCTCATGGTTTGAAACCTGACCATAGATACCGCTATTCCACAGCAGCACTTACCATCAGCCTACGAAGTTACACAGCACTTGTTATATCAGAAATGAGCGCCATCTTCGTAAAAAACTGATTTATTATAGCAACTGACGCGGTTTGTCACAATATATAGATCCAATCACAATCAAGTCCTCACCAACTGAGTGAATATTTTACAGTTGTTACGACCATCTGCCTTGGCCGCATACAAGGCTTTATCGGCCTGACTCATCATCTCTTCCAGTGAGCGTGTAGGCTCAGTTAGCTGGCTAATACCAATGCTGGCTGTTATCGAATGATTGGTAAAAGGTACAATCACTTTTTCAACACAGCCACGCAGACGCTCAGCAACCACGGCAGACTGCTCTGCATCAGCATCATCCAACAGCAGCACAAACTCTTCACCACCCAACCGGGCATGCAGGTCTGTCTGACGGCAAGCATTACGACAGCATTCAGCCACAGCCATCAGCACTTGATCGCCACACTTGTGCCCCCAGGTGTCATTGACCGTTTTGAAATAATCGAGATCGACCATCAGCAGTGCCAGGTGACGATCATGCCTGCGCGCCCGCTCAAACAATGCACTACCCTGCTCAAAAAACGCGCGCCTATTCATCACCCGTGTCAACGGATCATGTGCAGCATCAAAACGCGCCTGTTCGCGCTCTTCTAATGAAGCACCTAAAATCATCGACATAATAACAGTGACCACAAACAACAACTGGAAATCCAATACGGGATAATTATTCAAATCCAGCAACATATAAGCTGTAACAGCCGAGAGATTAACAACCAGTGAAGTAAGCAGCGCAAAGCGCATACCATAAACGGTAGCGGCCCAGGCTACGGGTAGCAATATCAGATATCCCACACGCCCCACCACATCCTCAACACCTATCGCCATGAAATACACAACAACAATCAATGCCGTTAACAACAACACCATCAATGGCCAGGCCACACGCTTATCAAATACATCGCCGCGATAAACATCATGCCCTTCATATAGATCAATAAACAACGTTGCCGTCGCCATAAACATTAAAGCACCGCCAAGATCACCTATCCAGAAGCTGAAAAATACCGGCGTCAACAACATCTCTGCGGGCAGCACAGCCATATACCTCAGCACACCAACAGCTGTTGCAGCAGAAACCAGCGTAGCAATTGTCAGCACCAAAATAAGCCCACTGACATCATGGAGGGTTTTAACCGGGAGTGAAAATGCTGAAAGTCTACGCGCTAGCAGCGCCGCTACCGCGTAAACTAATAACTGACGCACTGACATGGCAAAATTTTCCACTTGCCAATCCCAAAACTGATCATAGGGGAAGCCTCCCAGCATTATAGCCAGTGCAGCTACAGGGATATAACGCGGACCATAGTGAAAGACAAACAGCAAAATAACGCCAGCGGCAGGATAAAATGCACTGACAAGAGGTGCTATTTCAAACAGACTGGCAAAGTGCCACATAAGATAATAAAGCAGCAAAAGAACCAGCGAGCGAGAGAAAAATTCCATTTACAACCTGTTGATAGCCTATACCAGGAGCTAATTTCTCCGAGACACATTATGGAATTTCAGAGAGGCACACAACACAGTATCTGTCATTTGAGGATTTCTGTATAGATTAAAACGTAGTCTTACCACACCTAGGCGTATAAGCCACAGATAAAACTATTAAAACAATTAAAAATAAAAGGAGATGCCGAACCACTTGCAGCCAAGCTGCAAGGGTTCGGGAAGACCAAACTCAAGCTGGAGAGATGCCCCTGATTTTTTCAGAGCGTCGACGCAACAACTCAACGGTTGTCAGCATCGCTATCGACAGCAGCACCAAGATGGTGGCCACAGCCAGAATGGTTGGACTGATAGACTCACGGATACCTGACCACATTTGTATTGGCATGGTGGATTGCTGCGGCCCGGAAATGAACAGCACTACAACAACCTCATCAAACGATGTTGCGAATGCAAACAACGCACCGGATATTACCCCAGGCAACACCAGGGGCAAGATCACTTTAAAAAAGGTGGTGGTCGGATTTGCACCCATCGAAGCTGCCGCCCGGACCAGACTTTGATCAAAACCGGTCAAGGTTGCAGTCACAGTAATCACCACAAAGGGAATGCCCAGTGCGGTATGCGCCAAAATCACCCCAAGGTAGGTTTGAGCCAAGCCTACATCAGAGAAGAAGAAGAACATACCCGCACCGGAAATGATCACTGGTACGATCATCGGTGAAATCAGCACTGCCATCACCACAGACCGATAGGGCATAAAGCGGCTGGACAAGCCCAGCGCCGCAATGGTACCCAATACGGTTGCCAGAATGGTTGAGGCTATGGCAATCAGAATACTGTTCTTGATCGAATGCAGCCAAGCCTGCGAGGTAAAGAAGTCTTTATACCAGCGCAATGAATACCCCTCTGGGTCCAATGTGAGCATCTTCTGGGTAAAAGAGAAGTAAGGCTCAGCATTGAAACTCAGTGGAATAATCACAAACAACGGGCCAATCAAAAAACAGAATATCAAACCACAGATAATTCTGAAGATATAGTACCAAGCCTTTTCAAAAGGCGTCGCATAAGCAGGTACAGCCATAAGTTTTGCTCCTCCTTATCCCAGCTTCAGATTATCTGAACCGACCAATCGGTTATAGATCAAATACAGAGCAATAACCAACCCCAACAACAAGGATGCAATCGCCGCTGCCAGACCCCAGTTAAGTGAAACCTGCATGTGATAAGCGATAAAGTTAGTGATAAAGCGACCCGATTCACCACCGACTAACGCGGGGGTAATGTAGTAACCTATCGCTAAAATAAACACCAGAATGGCACCTGCACCTATCCCCGGCAAAGTCTGTGGGAAATACACCCGCCGAAAAGCCGTAAATCCAGTAGCCCCCATCGACCGCGCTGCACGCATGTAAGTAGGCGAAATACTCTTCATCACCGAATAGAGCGGTAAGATCATAAAGGGCAATAAAATATGCGTCATCGCTACGATCGTACCTATCTCGTTATAGATCATTTGTAGACGCGACTGATCATCGATAATACCCATTGCGACCAGCATATTATTCAATATGCCCTGACTCTGAAGTATCGCTATCCAGGTAGTTGTTCGCACTAGCAATGATGTCCAGAAAGGCAACAACACTAGCATCATCAGCAAACTGGATGTCCGCATAGGCAAACTTGCCAACAGAAAAGCCACCGGATAACCGAGCAAAAAGCACAAGAAGGTGATCAACATACTCATCCATAGCGTTTTGATCATCAAATCGACATAGACTCGCCGTGATTCTGGCTGACGCACAATGCTGCCATCAGTGTCATAGCGCATATCCATTGCCGCCAGATAATAGCTCAGAGTATAACCACTGGACTCACGCTTGATTACGCGCCAGACGTTAGTATCCTCCCAGTTTTGGTGCGAATCTATCAGCGTATCCTTCCAGGATTCAGGATTCTCGACTCTGGAAATTCGCCTCGCTGTACCTGTGATGGTAGAGCGCATACCTGAATATTCATAATTTAGCCGACTGGCAACCCGCCCCAGATTCCGGTTAATCTGACCTTCTTTAAGATCATGCGCGAGCGCTGCATATACCGATTCATCTGGCAGCCCCTCACCATCCCAGCTCCGCAAAGCCATTGAAGTGGTGGGCATAATAGTGGCGACTTCATTACTTTCAACACTGCGTGTCAGCATGCTGAAAATAGGGAAGATAAAAGCAACCAGCAAAAATAGCATCAATGGCGCAACCAGCAGAATTGCGCGCAACTTATTCTTGAACAACGCCCGCCTGAGGCTCGATTTAAGCGGACGACCATCTGCAGCGACCAGCGGTGCCGAAGCACCGCCGTCACCGTTCACGGATGGATTACTGTGCGAGCCAGGCATCGAAGCGCTCATTCAACTCATCCTGATAGTCAGCCCAGAATTCATCATCTTTCGGCAAAGCCGTAGCGAAGTTGGGTTCATAGGTTGGCATGTGAGGTATCATATCGATTCCGGTTGGAATGTGATCACCCACTAAAGCCGCACCACTTTTACGTGCTGGACCATAGGAAATGTAACTGGCCTGAGCCGCATTCTGTTCTGACTCAGTAGAGAAGCGCAGGAAATCTTTAGCAACATCCAGCTTCCCTCTAGGCACTACCCAACCATCCAGCTCGAATACTTGTGCATCCCAGATAATTTCAAAAGGCTGATTCTCATTGACCTGTGCATCAAAAATACGACCATTATAAGCTGAAGCAAAAGCAACCTCTTTATCAGCCAACAACTGTGGTGGCTGTGCCCCTTCAGACCACCAGATCACATTGTCTTTGATGGTATCCAGTTTGGCCAACGCACGCTCTACACCTTCATCTGTCGCCAGAAGCTCATAAACCTCCTCATGCGGTACACCATCAGCGATCAGCGCCCATTCGAGGTTATTGATTGGACGGCGTTGTAATGAGCGCGTACCAGGGAAATTTTCCAGATCGAAAACATCGGCAATAGTTGAAGGCTGATTATCAGCAGGGAACATTTCGGTGTTAAATGCGACTATGTTCGAGTACACAATAGTAGCCACAAAACACTCATCCAGCGCACGAGGAATAAAGTCTTCGCTTGGTAGCCTGCCATCTGGCGCAGGTGCCAGCAGCTCGTCATGATCCAGTATTTCAATCAGACCTTCAGCACAGGCTATTTTGGCATCGGCAGGCAGCATATCTACCAGATCCCAAGTGACGTTCCCGGCTTCAACCTGTGCACGCAGACCTGCCAGGCCAGTTGCAGAACGGTCAATATTAACAATGCGTTGTCCGGTTTTTTCTGTCCAGGGTTTGGAGTAAGCCTCCTCCTGGCTCATGGTATAAGCGCCACCCCATGACACTACGTTAAGATCTTCTTGGGCCTGGGCGGTCGAAACAACAGCGGCTGTTGATAGCATCACAGCGGCTGTCAGAGCGGATTTACGAAAAATTCTAGTCATTTGTAACTCCAGCATTCAGATTTAATAGTGGGCAATAAGCCTGTTGTTATTATTTACGCATCAAGTGCGCGACAATCACTGACGGTCCACCCTACGGTGATCTTATCGCCAGCCGTATAGCGATGGACAGCAGATGAATTTGGGGTCTTAACAATAAACTCGTTGTTACCTGCTACCTCAAACCGAGTTCTGAGATGATCACCCATGTAGATCACCTCCCTTACCTTGGCATCAAGGATATTAGGCACAGAACCTGGTTCAGGGTTTATACAAACGCGCTCAGGACGTAGAGAAAGCGTGCTTTGTTTACCCTTGCCAGAAACATTTACGGGCAACGAATACACCACCTCTCCTGTTGGCAAACGCACGTCGGCTTGCTGATCCGTCAACTCCAACACTTCACCAATAAAGGCATTGTTTTCACCAATAAAACCGGCGACAAATGCATTTTCAGGACTTTCATACAAGGCTTCTGGCGTAGCCAGTTGCTGTACTATGCCGTCATCAAACACAGCGATGCGATCTGACATGGTCAGCGCCTCTGTTTGATCATGGGTTACATAGATCATACTGATCCCTAGTTCTTCATGCAGATGCTTGATTTCAAACTGCATTTCTTCTCGCAAGCTTTTATCCAGCGCACCCAATGGTTCATCCATAAGCACTAACGCTGGCTCAAACACCAGCGAACGCGCCACAGCAACACGCTGCTGCTGACCACCAGAAAGCTGAGCAGGACGACGGTCACCAAAGCTCTCCAGCTTAACCATAGATAGTGCACGTTTAACTTTTTCGTCAACGGTAGATTTGGGAATATTGCGGACCTGCAGCGGAAAAGCGAGATTTTCAGCAACAGTCATATGAGGAAATAGTGCATAGTTCTGAAACACCATGCCTATACCACGCTTGTGGGGTGGCAGCCGCGTGATGGGTGTCCCATCCAGCAAAATCTGCCCATGAGTAGGTACCTCAAAACCCGCCATCATCATCAAGCAGGTGGTTTTACCAGACCCGGACGGGCCTAACAGTGTGATAAATTCACCCTGATCCATATCGAGGTTGAAATTTTTAACTACCAACGTTTCACCATCGTAAGTCTTCTGAACACTATCGAAGACCACGAAGGATTTTTTCTTTTCTGAATCAGCGCCAATCGGCTTTTCCATCGGAAATTATCCTCCCGTCAATCAGGCGGGGCAGATGACCTATTCGGGATATGAGTCACCCAACAAGGCCTGTAATTATTTTTCTTGCACTTAGGTATAACCGATTCGCAAAAGGATGTAAAACCCATACGCCATTTTTTTCGGGAAAAACATCTCCAATTCCTAGGGTTACAACACGCCAAGCCGCGCAGTTTCTGACAATACGGGCAAGAAAAAAAATTCATTGGAAGTATAATTTAAAACGACGAAATTAATGATGGCCGCTAGTACAAAGAGCTGTAACGGCAGTAGGAAGTGTTGTAAAGCGAAGTTTAGACACACGCCGCTCATGCGCTTACCAGCGCTCGCGGCATATCGCGCCAGGACGGCGCTTAGGCAGAAAATGCAGGAGCAATTTTCTGCCTGTACATACATAAAAAAACCAGCTGTTACCAGCTGGTTTTTATAATGGTAGCGGGGACAGGATTTGAACCTATGACCTTCGGGTTATGAGCCCGACGAGCTACCAGACTGCTCCACCCCGCATCAAACTATAAATCATGGTGCCGACGGCCGGACTCGAACCGGCACGAGCATAGCTCACCACCCCCTCAAGATGGCGTGTCTACCAATTTCACCACGTCGGCTAAAACGTTACCCAAGCAGCCAGATTTAATCGGCTGATGGAATATCACTTGAAGAAGCTGCGCCAGATGAAGCTGGCACTTCAAGTGCAGGAAGCTCTTCAGCCCGTTCTGCAGCAGATTCAATAACCTGCAACGACGGGATACCTGCATCGCCTACACTAGAGGCGCGCTCTTTAGCGAAGTAGGCTAGAGCAAAACTGGTCGCAAACAGGATAGCTGCCACCAGTGCGGTAATCTTAACCATAAATCCGGTATTGCCAGTGCTGCCAAACACAGTCTGTGAGGCACCCGCACCAAATGAAGCACCCGCTTCTGCGCCTTTGCCCTGCTGCAGTAATACCAAGGCGATAATAGCCGCTGCCAGCAATACGTGAACGATCAGAACCAGTGTTTCCATTATATCAACCATTTATTGTGCTAAGAGCCGCGGCGCGACAAATAGCAGTAAATTCATCAGACTTTAGCGACGCACCGCCAATCAGGCCGCCATCTATATCAACCTGCTCAAATAAAACGGCGGCATTGGTAGAGTTAACGCTACCACCATACAAAAGCGTAATACCCTGCGAAAGCTCTTCATCAAATACTGATGACAGATACTGTCGTATATAGGCATGTACTTCCTGAGCTTGCTCAGGCGTTGCTGTTTTGCCTGTTCCAATTGCCCACACAGGTTCATAGGCGATCACTAACTTTTCAGCCTCACGTCGCTGCAAAGAGCCTAGCGCCCCTTTGAGCTGCAGGCTGATCACATCGGTAACTAGATGAGCTTCACGCTGCTCAAGACTTTCACCAACACAAACAATCGGTGTTAGCCCAGCACTTAGCAGGTTGGCAATTTTAACTGCCACTTGCTCATCTGTCTCTCCATGCTCACTGCGACGCTCAGAGTGACCGACTATCGCATAGCGAACGCCCAAATCACTTAACATTTCAGCAGAGCAGTCACCTGTATGCGCTCCATCACAGGCAAATCTGGAAACGTCCTGTGAGCCAAGCGCTACACGACTTCCCTGAATCAACGCTTCAATCTGTGCTAAATACGCCTGCGGTGGACAAACCACCACGTCGATATCAGCTTCAGGAAGTCCGGATAACTGTGTTAACAGCGCATCGATCAGAACCTTGTTCTGTTCAATCCGCCCGTGCATTTTCCAGTTTCCTGCTACCAGTGCTTTACGCATTGATATCACTCCTGATAAAAGAGGCGCAAATCTTAACTGAGTTGGATTCAGGATACAAGACCGGATAACGCTTTTTCCACAGCCTCAGCCAGCGAAGCACAAAGCGCCTTGACCAGAACTGAATCTTCGCCTTCCACCATAACTCGAACCAGAGGCTCGGTTCCCGATGGACGCAAAAGCACGCGTCCGGTATCGCCCAGCTTAGCTTCAGCTTGAGCAACAGCCGACTGCACTGCCACCACACCAAGTGGATCAACACCTTTCGGCACCGCCACATTAATCATCAGTTGTGGGAGCTTTACCACGCTTTTTTTCAATTCAGCCAGTGTCGACCCCGTATCAGCCATCGCTTTCAAAACCTGCAAGGCCGCAACGATGCCATCACCTGTCGAACTAACCTGCCTACAGACGATATGCCCGGAACTCTCGCCGCCAAGATCCCAGCCCTTGGAGTCTAGCAGCTCCATAACATAGCGATCACCGACCTTAGCCCGCGCAAAAGGAATACTTTCACGTTTGAACGCCTGCTCCAGTCCAAAATTTGTCATCAGAGTTCCAACAACGCCACCAGCCAGAAGGTCCTGATCGCGCATAGCCTTGGCAATAATATACAGCAGCTCATCACCATCAACGACATCGCTATTATGAGCTACCATAATCAACCGATCACCATCACCATCCAGGGCAATCCCCAGATCGGCCTCTTCAGCCTGAACCACCTTCCTCAAACTATTAACATCCGTGGCACCGGAGTTTTCATTGATATTAAGGCCATCGGGCGACGAAGCAATTTCAATCACTTCAGCCCCCAGTTCCTGAAACACACAAGGTGCTACATGGTAAGTGGCGCCATTAGCGCAATCGAGCACAATGCGCAGCCCTTTTAACTTCAAATTGCCGTTTACCGTTCCCTTACAATACTCAATATAGCGTCCGGCCGCATCCTCAACTCGACGCACTTTACCCAGCTGCCCTGAAGGAACAGTTGTCATCGACAAATCCATTTGCGCCTCAATGGCCAGCTCAACTTCATCAGGCAGTTTGGTGCCCTTGGCCGAAAAAAACTTGATGCCATTATCCTGATAAGGATTATGCGACGCACTGATAACAATACCCGCATCGGCTCTGAAAGTGCGAGTTAAATAGGCAATGGCAGGGGTCGGCATTGGACCGGTCAGCAACACATCAACACCCGCAGCAGAAAGACCTGCTTCTAGTGCTGATTCAAACATGTAACCGGAAATACGCGTATCTTTGCCGATTATAATCTTGCTGTGCCCCTCACGGGCAAACACACAACCTGCCGCCCACCCCAACTTGAGAACAAAATCAGGCGTTATCGGAAAAACACCCACTTCACCCCGAATACCATCTGTTCCAAAATACTTACGTGTCAAATTTTATCTCCCAACCTTCCTGACAAACGGCTTCAAGCATATTCAGTGCATCGACAGTTTCTGCTACATCATGTACACGTATCAAAGCAGCACCCTTCTGAGCTGCAAGTATAGCTGTTGCCAAGCTACCACCTAGACGCTGACTGACATCTTTACCGGTGACCTGCCCGACCATTGTTTTACGCGACGTACCACTCAACACCGGGTAACCCAGCGCTACTATCTGATCCAGCCGATTTAACAGGGTGAGATTATGCCCCAGACTTTTACCAAAACCAAAGCCCGGATCCAGAAGAATTTGATCTGCAGCAATACCGACAGCCTGACAGCGAGCAACTTGCTGCTGCAGAAATTCCATCACGTCTTCAATAACATTGCCATACTCAGGCTTAAGCTGCATGGTGGCAGGCCCCTCCCCCTGCATATGCATCAAGCAAACGGGAATCCCAGCCTTAGCGGCCACCTCAAGCGCACCGGGAAGCGTCAATGAGCGCACATCATTAATTAGACCAATACCCAGTTTACTCGCCGCCTCTATCACCTGTGGCTGACTGCTATCCAGCGATATAACCACATCAAATTGCTGCTTAAGCTGCTCGATAACCGGCAACACCCGATCCAGCTCTTCAGCCACCGACACAGTTAATGCACCTGGACGCGTTGACTCGCCACCCACATCCAATACACCAGCACCTGATATAACCATCGCTTCAGCTTGACGCAACACGGCATCAATCGATAGCTGGTTCTGACGATAATATATTCCACCATCAGAAAAAGAGTCAGGCGTCACATTAACAACACCCATAACAACAGGTCGCGAGATATCAAGCGTACGCTGTCCGCAGCGCAGGGTTCTTACCAACATATTCCAAGTCTCAACTAGAATTTATCACTTTTCTTGTAACTGCACGCGAAGCACAAGTTAAAAAGCCGGCACATGGCCGGCTTTTTCTATTTACTTGCTGCCTTAATTAACGCTGATCTGGACTGCGGCTATCATCAGAACCGGCCTGATCATCACGGCTTGGCTCAACCCAAGGATCAGCCGCATCAGTGACATCCGTGCTACTGTCGTCGGCATCAGTTGCTTCGTCGCCACTTGCATCAGGCATATCAACATCCGCACCAGTAGATGAAGACGATGACTTGTTATTTTCACCGGCATCTTCACCCGGCTCCTGCCAACCTTCAGGAGCACTAACAGTCTGCCGTGCCATCAATTCATCCAACTGCGTGGAACCGATAGTTTCGTACTTGATCAACGCTTCAGTCATCGAGTCCAGAATATCGCGATTTTCTGCCAGAATTTTATAGGCTTTGGCATAGCAATCATCAATAATCTGCTTCACTTCAGCATCAATGGCACGCTGGGTTTCTTCTGACTTAGCCTTAGCACCACCACCGGCACCACGACCAAACGGATCATCATCTTCTTCAGCATAGAGCAATGGACCCAAAGTCTCACTTAAGCCCCACTTGGTAACCATATTACGGGCCAGCATCGTAGCACGCTGAATATCATTTGATGCACCGGTTGTCACACCCTCTTTACCCAGAGTCATCTCCTCGGCAATACGCCCACCATACAGTGAACAAATCTGAGAAATAATCCCCTGTCGGCTGTGGCTATAGCGATCTTCAGCAGGCAGGAACATAGTCACACCCAACGCACGTCCGCGAGGAATAATAGACACCTTATACACTGGATCATGCTCGGGCATCAGACGACCGACAATTGCGTGACCGGATTCATGGTAAGCGGTATTCAGACGCTCTTTGTAGGACATAACCATAGAGCGACGTTCAGCACCCATCATGATTTTGTCTTTGGCCTTTTCGAACTCATCCATACCGACCACACGCTTACCGAAACGTGCAGCGAACAACGCGGCCTCATTGACCAAGTTGGCCAAATCGGCACCGGAGAAACCGGGTGTTCCACGCGCAATAAGATCAGAGCGGACATCATCACCCAGTGGTACTTTACGCATATGCACTTTAAGAATCTGATCACGACCGCGAATGTCCGGCAAACCTACATGCACCTGACGGTCAAAGCGCCCAGGACGTAATAGCGCTGGATCTAGCACATCAGGGCGGTTAGTCGCCGCAATAACGATAACGCCCTCAGTTCCCTCGAAGCCATCCATCTCAACCAACAACTGGTTCAATGTCTGCTCACGCTCATCATTACCACCACCCAGACCAACGCCTCGGCTACGACCGACGGCATCTATCTCATCGATAAAGATAATACAGGGAGCATGTTTTTTCGCTTGGTCAAACATGTCACGGACACGGGACGCACCCACACCGACAAACATTTCAACAAAATCAGAACCGGAAATACTAAAGAAAGGTACTTTTGCTTCACCCGCAATGGCCTTGGCCAGCAGCGTCTTACCTGTACCAGGTGAACCTGCCATCAGCACACCGCGCGGGATATGCCCACCCAGGCGCTGAAACTTACCTGGATCACGCAAGTAGTCAACCAACTCAGCCACTTCTTCTTTGGCTTCCTCTACACCGGCAACATCATCAAAGGTAGTCTTAATCTGGTCTTCGCTCATCATGCGGGCTTTGGACTTACCAAAGGACATAGGGCCACCCTTGCCGCCAGCTCCACCTTGCATCTGGCGCATGAAGAACATAAAAATCGCAATAATGATCAGAATCGGGAAGGCAGCGACCAGCAACTGACTCCAGATACTCTGTCCTTCAGGTTGTTTGCCTTCGATCAGAACATTATTAGAGAGCAGATCATCAATCAGTTTAGGATCCTGTACGGCAGGACGGATAGTGGTGAAATCTTCACCTGTTTGCCGTTGTCCAGTAATAGTGAAGCCGTCGATAAGAACCTTGGACACACGTCCAGCCTGCACCTCTTCGACAAACTCAGAGTATGACAGCTTGCCGACTTCAGGCTCAGTGCTGAAATTATTGAAAATAGTTAACAGTACTGCCGCTATCACGAGCCACAACACTAAATTTTTTGCCATATCGTTCAAAGGTCCACCCTCAGTTCTACTTAACTTTATGACCGGCCGGTCATGATACCACAGCTAAAGCTCTCTGCCTGAATCTTTACCTATAGATTTATTAATCGCATTGATAGCCTAAAGCTTATCAACTTACTCTCATATAAGCTCAAACTCCGTCGCCCTGCCAACATTCACCAATGTTTTACGCTCTCAATCTTCAGAACGATCAAAGCTACCTGTGTTTGATAGGAGAAAGACCATAATGTTCCCTGCTATTATCACCAGTACGCTTTATCTGCACTCCTTTTACAGCAGATCACCATTCTTTGCTACTCAGCGTCTGCTCAGTCATGTAAAATCTGACTAAATTAAACAGGCAGCATGCCTCCCGAAAACCCACGAGGCACATATTCTAGTATGAGCTTAACTACTGAGCAAAAAAAGCATCTGCGCACTTTGGGCCATCAGCTAAACCCCATCATTATGGTGGCAGGCAATGGTCTTAGCGAAAACATTCAACTGGAAACCGATCGTGCTCTTGCAGATCATGAATTGATCAAGGTCAAAGTTACTGTCGGAGACCGTCAGCTGAAGCGCGACCTGATCAAGGAACTCTGTCAGATTGTTGAAGCCACCCTGGTCCAGGAGATTGGCAACATCGCTCTGCTTTATCGCAAGTCAGATCATCCTAACCCGAAATTATCTAATCTACAGCGGCTAAAATAAGCAAAGGCCACCTTCGCAATCACGAAGGTGGCCTTTTTCCAACCTGGCTCAGCCTTCGTGACGCACTTCGGTAATTTCGTACTCCGAGACACCACTGGGTGTATTAACCGCCGCGATATCCCCTTCTTCCTTACCTATCAAGCTACGAGCAATCGGTGAATTCACCGAAATTTTGCGCGCTTTAATGTCGGCTTCATCATCGCCAACGATCTGATAGCGCACAGTCTCATCCGTATCCAGATTAATCAGCTCGACCGTCACACCAAAAATTACCTTACCTGTGTGAGGAATCTTACTGACATCAATAATCTGAGACTGGGAAAGCTTATACTCCAACTCGCGAATACGGCCTTCAATAAAGCCTTGCTGCTCACGCGCGGCGTGGTATTCAGCATTTTCTTTCAGATCCCCATGGGCGCGCGCCTCAGCGATATCAGCAATCACTTTGGGACGGTCCTTAGTTTTCAGTCTTTCCAGCTCTTTTCTCAGAGTCGCCTCACCAGCAACAGTCATAGGTACACGGCTCATGAGAAGTCTCCTTTGTGTAAATCCTGCAGACGACGCACTACTTTCTCTTTACCAAACTTCAGCGCTTCGGTAATCGCAACCGCACCCGCCAAGGTGGTAGTGTAAGGCACCTTATGCTGAAGTGCAGTGCGACGTATTGCCGCCGAATCAGCAATGGCTTTTCGTCCTTCAGTGGTATTGATGACATAGGCAATTTCGCCATTCTTCATCACATCAACAATATTCGGACGCCCCTCCATTACTTTATTGATACGTTCAACTTTCAGACCATCACCTTCCAGCAAACCTGCGGTTCCAGCCGTTGCGACCAGGGAGAAGCCCAACAGGGCCAAATCACGCGCAACACTGATCACACCCGGTTTATCCACATCGCGAACAGAAATAAACGCCTTACCCTTGGACGGCATTTTTTCACCAGCGCCCAGCTGTGCTTTCATGAAGGCTTCACCGAAGCTCTCACCCACACCCATCACTTCACCGGTGGACTTCATCTCAGGGCCAAGGATTGGGTCAACACCGGGGAACTTGTTAAACGGAAACACGGCTTCTTTGACACTGAAGAATTTTGGAATAATTTCTTCAGTAAAGCCAAGCTCAGTCAAGGACCTGCCAGTCATCACCAACGCCGCAATTTTTGCCAGAGAAACACCGATGCATTTGGATACGAAGGGCACTGTACGCGAAGCACGTGGATTGACTTCGATGACATATATCTCGCCATCCTGATAGGCCAACTGCACATTCATCAGGCCAATAACGCCTAATTCCAGTGCCATCTTACGGACCATTTCACGCATCGCATCCTGAACATCGGCAGCAAGGCTATACGGCGGCAATGAACAGGCGGAATCTCCCGAGTGAACCCCGGCTTGCTCGATATGTTGCATAATGGCACCGATCACAACGATTTCGCCATCGCATACCGCATCAATATCAACTTCAACAGCGGCGTTCAGGAAGTGATCAAGCAGCACCGGTGCATCATTGGAAACCTTAACCGCCGACTGCATGTACTGACGCAGTTCTGATTCCTTGTACACTATTTCCATTGCACGACCACCCAGTACATAGGAAGGACGTACAACCAGTGGATAGCCAATTTTAGCGGCTTCGATAACGGCTTCTTCGAGGCTTCTGACTGTCGCGTTTTCAGGTTGCTTCAACCCCAGACGCATCAGCATCTGCTGGAACTGTTCGCGGTCTTCAGCACGATCAATGGATTCCGGTGAAGTACCGATAATCGGCACACCTGCCTGCTCCAACGCAACAGCCAACTTCAGCGGTGTTTGACCACCGTACTGAACAATCACGCCTTTAGGTTTTTCAACGGCAACAATTTCCAGCACATCTTCCAGTGTAATTGACTCAAAGTAGAGGCGATCTGACGTGTCGTAGTCGGTTGATACGGTTTCAGGGTTACAGTTAACCATAATGGTCTCATAACCGGCCTCACGTGCAGCCAATGCCGCATGTACGCAGCAGTAATCAAACTCGATGCCCTGACCGATACGGTTAGGGCCACCGCCAATAACCATAATCTTTTCGCGATTGGTCGGATTAGCCTCACACTCTTCTTCATAAGTGGAATACAGATAAGCGGTATCGGTGGCAAACTCGGCTGCACAGGTATCGACCCGTTTATACACTGGACGAATATTGAATGCATGACGCTGTTTGCGTAGCTGCTTTTCGCTCACTCCCAGCAAGGTTGCCAGGCGCGCATCAGCAAAGCCTTTACGCTTCAAGCGATACATCTGTTCAGCAGTCAGATCAGACAAGGCCATCTGGGACACAATCTTCTCATCCTTGATCAGATCTTCGATCTGCACCAGGAACCAGGGATCAACACCCGAAAAGGCGTAAATTTCATCGACACTCATACCCATGCGGAAGGCATCGCCGATGTACCAGATACGCTCACTACCCGGCTGCTGCAGTTCACGAATCAGATCTGTGCGTGCATCTTCAGCATCCAAATCGATGATTGGATCAAGACCGGTTGCGCCCACTTCCAGCCCACGCAAGGCTTTTTGTAGCGACTCCTGCTGGGTCCGGCCAATTGCCATCACTTCACCCACAGATTTCATCTGAGTAGTCAGACGATCATTAGCCTGCGGAAACTTCTCAAAAGTGAAGCGTGGAATCTTGGTGACAACATAATCGATGGACGGCTCAAACGAGGCTGGGGTACGCCCACCGGTAATCTCATTTTGCAGTTCATCCAGGGTATAACCAACGGCCAGTTTGGCCGCCACTTTGGCAATAGGGAAACCTGTCGCCTTGGAAGCCAGCGCCGATGAGCGCGAAACACGTGGATTCATCTCGATAACAACCATACGGCCTGTTTCGGGATCAACACCGAACTGCACGTTGGAGCCGCCGGTTTCTACGCCGATCTCACGCAGCACAGCCAACGAGGCATCACGCATGATCTGGTATTCTTTGTCCGTCAGTGTCTGTGCCGGTGCCACAGTAATACTGTCGCCGGTATGCACACCCATGGCATCAAAGTTTTCGATCGAGCAGATAATGATGCAGTTGTCTTTTTTGTCGCGGACAACCTCCATCTCATACTCTTTCCAGCCGATCAGCGACTCATCGATCAGCAGCTCTTTGGTGGGAGACAGCTCCAGACCACGTTCACAGATTTCAATAAATTCTTCGCGATTATAGGCAATACCACCGCCGGAACCACCCATGGTGAAAGAGGGGCGAATAATGGCAGGGAAGCCTATAGAATCGAGAACCTGAAGCGCCTCTTCCATGCTATGCGCCATAGCAGAACGTGGGCATTCCAGTCCGATATTCTTCATCGCCTTATCAAAACGCTCACGGTCTTCGGCTTTATCTATGGCATCCTGGGTAGCACCGATCATCTCGACACCATACTCAGCCAGCACACCTTCGCGATCAAGATCCAGGGCACAGTTAAGTGCCGTCTGGCCACCCATGGTTGGCAACAGCGCATCCGGGCGCTCTTTTTCGATTATCTTGGCAACCGTTTTCCACTGAATCGGTTCAATATAGGTTGCATCCGCCATTGATGGATCGGTCATGATAGTCGCTGGATTGGAGTTCACCAGGATGACCCGGAAACCTTCTTCACGCAGCGCCTTACAAGCCTGAGCACCGGAATAGTCAAACTCACACGCCTGACCTATTACGATAGGGCCGGCTCCGAGGATAAGGATACTTTTAATATCTGTACGTTTTGGCATCAGTAATAACCAGTCTCAATAATTCAGTTCAGGCACGTTTACGGGCTTGCATCATTCCGATGAACTTGTCGAACAAAGGCGCAACATCGCGCGGGCCAGGGCTTGCTTCAGGGTGTCCCTGAAAACTGAAAGCCGGGCAATCAGTGCGCTCAATACCTTGTAGCGAACCATCAAATAATGACTTATGTGTCGCACGCAAGCAGTTCGGTAGCGAATTTTCAGATACCGCAAAACCATGGTTCTGACTGGTAATCATCACTTGTCCGCTATCAATATCCTGCACTGGGTGGTTTGCACCATGATGGCCAAATTTCATTTTTTCAGTGGTCGCGCCACTGGCCAAGGCCAGCAACTGATGGCCCAGACAGATACCAAAAACCGGCAAGCGGGCTTCCAGTATTTCACGGATAGCCTGGATGGCATAATCGCAAGGCTCCGGATCACCCGGTCCATTGGACAGGAATACACCATCCGGCTGCAGGGCCAACACATCGCTCGCGGGGGTTTTAGCCGGAACGACCGTCAACTTACAGCCACGACTCACCAGCATGCGCAGAATATTGTGTTTAACGCCATAGTCATAAGCAACGACATGGAAAGGTTGCTCAGTTGATTCAGATGAGGCATAGCCTTTACCTAAGGTCCACTCACCCACTGACCATTGGTAGGTTTCTGCAGCAGACGCTACAGCAGCAAGATCCATTCCTTTAAGCCCCGGAAAACCTTTGGCAAGTTCAACTGCCCGAGCGTCGTCCACCTCACCGGCCATGATACAGCCATTCTGTGCACCTTTTTCACGCAAAATACGCGTCAGACGACGTGTATCGATATCTGCAATCCCAACGATGCCTTTTTCGGCCAGGTACTCATCAAGCGCCTGCTCTGAACGGAAATTACTTGCGATGAGCGGTAGATCACGAATCACCAACCCCGCAGCCCAAACACTGTCTGATTCCTGATCTTCAGAATTCACGCCAACATTCCCTATATGAGGGTAAGTGAGCGTGACGATCTGGCGACAATAGGAGGGATCGGTCAGTATTTCCTGATAGCCGGTCATAGACGTATTAAAAACGACTTCGCCGGTGGTCTCTCCGTCAGCGCCAATCGCAATCCCCCTGAATATTGTCCCGTCTTCAAGGGCAAGAATGGCTGGTCGCGTCAATGGAACCTCCCCGCTAATATGCTGCATGATAAATAACTTTATATGAAGTGATGAACAGTTGTAAAAAAGCGAGACACAGCCGAAGCCAGTCTCGCTTTAAGAAATCTGTTGGTTTGCGGAAACTTCCGGCAAAACGACCTTATTTTAGTGCAGTTCAGGTAAATAGTCCAACACAAGATCACATATGACTTTAACTACTTGAAAAGATATAAAAAAAGGGCCATCCTTCTGGATGACCCTTTCTTTAGTATTAAGTGCCTGGCGATGACCTACTCTCACAT